>NZ_JAQDBC010000050.1:0-12815 GCF_027681725.1 Caecibacter sp. AF58-12pH5A
AGATAAACGACGATATTGCGTTTCTTCAGGCTTTCCTTGTATTCTTTCCCTGTCATCATATGCAGTAACCCTCATTTTCTTAGAATAGGAAGACCCTGGCCGTCGTTCTCGCTAAGGCCTTCCCTCACTACACGCTTACGCGTTCCAATGCGTTCTCATTTGTGCCCATTTGGCATCACGGATACGGCAAATTTCTGCAATATCTTCGTCCTTCAAATGAGCAAACCGATTTTGTTTCTTTAAATATTCTTTTACATCGCCAAATGCCTTCGGATTCCGGTTCAGTGTATATTCATGATTTTCATACTCTGCTAAGTACCAAAGGCCCGTATCGACGGCCTTTTTCGCCAGGTCGACGGTCAGTTCGGACGCACAGCCCCAGCCGGTCGGACAAGGAGCGAAAATATGGATATACGACGGGCCGTTTACAGCTTTTGCCTTAGCCACTTTGTTTAAGAGATCTTCCGGATAGCCCAGGCTTGCTGTAGCCGCATAGGGAATATCATGGGCAGCGACGATTTCAAAAACATTTTTCTTTGCTTTCGTATTGCCCGGCAGGCGGTCGCCGGCAGGGGACGTCGTCGTCTTAGCCCCATACGGCGTAAGGCCCGACGTCTGGACGCCTGTATTCATATAGGCTTCGTTATCGTAACAGATATACATGATACGGTCGCCCCGGTCGATAGCCCCGGAAAGGGACTGCAGGCCAATATCGGCAGTACCGCCATCACCGGCAAAGCCGACAACCGTGTAATCTGTAAGGCCCAATTCTTTGGCACCTGCTTCTACGCCGGCTTCAAAAGCTGCCGTACCGGCAAAGGGTGTAATGGCGCCGCTGCAGCCAAAGGTCATGCTGGGATAAATGAAAGCAACCGTCGACATACAGTTAGGCGGTACAATCGCGAAGGTTCTCTTGCCCAGTACCTTCATGACCAGCCGGATAGATAAGGCAGCGCCACAACCGCCACAGGCTTTATGCCCATAAAAAAGCTCTTCATTCGTAATATTTTGTGCATTTAAGCCCATTGTATCAACACCCCAGTTTCACAAATTCAACGGTCGGTGACTGCGGTTCCCCGGCAGCCTGACGCAACAACTTATCAAAGCACTGTGCAATGTCCCCTTTAAGAATAGAACGGCCGCCTAAGCCGGCGATAAAGTTGAACGTAGCCGGTTTCGTTGTTCCCCGCATAAGGGCCGAATTGACATTGGTAAAGACGACGCCTTCACAGCCGTGATCGATATCTTTTTCCAAGACACCTACGGCCTTTACGTGTTGTAAGGCAGCAATGATTTCTTTTTCCGGGAACGGGCGCATGCAGCGAATTCTGAGGAGGCCTACTTTTTTACCTTCAGCCCGCAGGGCATCGACAACACAGCGTGTCGTGCCGGCTACACTGCCCAGGGTAACGATGACGGCATCTGCATCGTCCGTGCGATATGTTTCCACCAGGCCGCCATAGGTCCGGCCAAATAATTCTCCATATTCCTTATCGGCAGCAATCAGTTTTTCACCGGCCTTTAAGGTCGCTACATGCTGCTGATAGTGGAATTCCAGATTATAGTCCGGGCCGGCAGTAATACAATTGCTCGTAGGATTGTCCAAATCCATCTTGTTGGCATAATTCTGATACGGAATAAATGCATCTACTTTATCCTGTTCCGGAATTTCTACAACTTCATACGTGTGGGTAAGGACAAAACCGTCGAGGCAGACCATGACCGGCAGCATAACTTCCGGATCTTCTGCTACTTTATAGGCCTGAATAGTAAGGTCCAAGGCTTCCTGTGCATCTTCTGCATAGAGCTGGATCCAGCCGGAAGCGAGCTGGGAAAGGGAATCGCGCTGATCGCCGTAAATATTCCAAGGCAGGGCCAGCGAACGGTTGGCATCCATCATGACGATGGGGAAACGGGCACCGCTGGCATAATAGAGACCTTCCGTCATATAGAGAAGACCTTGGGAGGACGTAGCCGTAAAGGTCCGGGCACCTACGGAGGCAGCGCCCAAAGAAGCCGTGATTGCACTGTGTTCCGATTCTACATGGAGGTAAGTGGCCTTAAGGCTGCCATCTTCAACATAATCAGATAAGCGTTCTACAACAATCGTTTGCGGCGTAATAGGATAAGCTGCTATAACTTGAGGCCGTGCTAATTTAGCACCCAGGGCCACGGCTTCGTCGCCGCAGATAAACATTTTTTCACTCATGCTTCTGTCTCCTTTACTAAAGTAATAGCACCAACCTTACATTCATGTGCGCATACGCCACACCCTTTACAATAGTTCAGGTCGATTTCCAAATTCGCTTCCGATTTATCAATGGCCCCTTCAGGACATACGAGGAAACAACGCAGGCAATGGACACATGTTGCGTGGTCGATAATGGGCCGGAAGGTACGCATGCCCGCATTAATCCCTACGATATGGGCAGACGGACAACACGGTCCTACAGGATACTCTGCCAATGTCTTAGGCGGCACAAAATTTACAGGTTGTGGTCTGTTCATTTATAATTCCCCCTTCACTTTATCGTACGCTGCGGTAAACAAGGCCTTGTTCTTTTCCCGGATGCGCGGTGCCAATTGATCGTCAATCGCCTTGAGGACAGAATCGCTATTGACCGTCCCGGCAGCAGCGACTAAGGCAGCCAGCATCGGTACATTCGTAATAGGCCGTCCCAGGATATCCAGAGCCAGGGCCGTTGCATCAATCGTGATTACTGTATAGTCACCTTTTTTTGGGAAAGCGGTAGCATCCTGCGTCGTATTGATCACCAGGATTCCTCCATCCTTCAGCCCTTTGGTTACGTTGTCTCCATACAGGGTATCATCGAGGACGACGACGTAATCACACGTTTCTACTTCACTGCGGTCCGTAATTTTCTTGTCGTCAATACGGGTAAAGGCCAGTACAGGCGCCCCCCGTCGTTCCGGTCCAAAAGAAGGAAAGGCTTGAACATATTTATGTTCATGAATTGCTACAGCCTGTCCTAACAAGCGGGCTGCCGTAAAAGCGCCTTGTCCGCCACGTCCATGCCAACGTACTTCGATCATCTGTAATCACACTCCATAGCAATAATTTATATCTAATTGTTATAAGTAGGGTGTTATGTACTCTATACAGGCCGCTTGTACCCCGAGTGACCTGTATAGAGCCACACCTATTCACTTTTCTTTACTCATTCTTTTTCGTTCTTTTCCGTTGCATAACGACGGCCTACTTCCATGCGATCACCGGCTACGGCCTGGACAAACCAAACGTTATTGGGCGGGCAGCCTTTGCACGGTGTCCCCATATCCCAGAGCGGCTTCGTGCAGACACCCATGAGAATGAGGTCTTCCTTCTTGATTCCTTCCGGAATCTGATCCTTCGTGACCGGTCCTAAAACGATGGTCTTTCCTTCCAGGAGATGTTCGATGTGCTGGTTCTTCATATCCATAATGGCACTGATCATCGTCGTCTTGCAGCCTGTGCAAGCCCGGGCATCTTCGATCTTGGTAAAGGGAGGCACGCCTTCAATTTCTACTTCACTGGCCCGTTTAAAGCGTTTGCGTACGGCTTCGATGGGTTCACCTTTTATTTCGATCTTATCCAGGTTCATTTCGCCCATGCCCCGTTCATAGGCCAATTTTGTGATCTTTACTTCTTCCGGCTTGTAGCCCATGACAGCACCGGTTACGGCATCACAGGCAACACAGTCCTTCGAAGCGATGATCAGATCCATCGGCACCGGTTCGCCAAAGATAGGCCCTAACCCTTGCTGGCCGACGATCCCATCGACTACCGTAAGAACCCGTTTGATGCCCTGATTGAGATCGACGACACCGCCAAATACGCCTTTTTTATGGAATTCCTTCTTTTCCGTATCCTGGATCAGGCCTTTGAGGTTTTTAATCCCCAGCGTTACTTCCGTCTGGTCATGGGTTTTCATGACCGGTACACTAATAATGGCATCGGCATCGACAACAGGCTGCCATGTATCCAAACGCTGGACCACTTCACCTTGCGGGCATTCGATGACGGCACGGGGCTGTTTTTTCAAATCCAGTACAGTGTAGCCCTGGTCTCTCAATTTCGTGTATTCAGCAAATTCAATGACCTTTTCCGTATCGACACCGGCTGCAGAAGATTCGGCAATATACGGTTCTGCGCCTGCTTCTTTACAGATATCATAAATAGCCTTGCACACTTCATAGCGCGTTACCGCACCGGAGAGACGGTCGGAGCCGGGAGCTACGAGGTTCGGGTTAATCAATACTTTAAAGCCCGGTTTAATAATATCGGAAATACCGCCGATCGCGTCGAGCGCTTTGCGGACGGCTTCGGCAATGGCTTCTTCACTGTGATTTTTTGTTTTGATAATCGATACAGTACTCATAGTTGAATTCTCCTTTTTATAATACATAGAAACATTAGACATTTATAAACGCTGTTTGATAAGATCTACCAATTGATCAGCATTTGATGAGCAGACAACTCCCATTTCCGTAAGCTTGTCATCTACGTTGACAGGCAACGTTTGACCGGCTACGTTTTCATTGAGGAGACCACCCATGATGACAGTGACGCCATCGAGGTGTTGCTGCGCAATCCCGTTAAGTAATTCGCTGGCATAGGTCAGGGCAATTCCGTTAAAGGTAGAAACGAGGACAAATTTGCTGTCCGTTTCGATAATCGTATCGATGATTTCCTGAGGGCCTACATTGGCGCCCAGATCAAAGATATTCATGCCCGCTTCTGTCAGGACAGATTTTACGATTTCCTTGCCAAACTCATGCACATCCGTTGCCGCGACAATACCATTGACCCCATCCAGGGAATGTTCCAGATTATCGATGGTCTTACAGATCTGAGTCCGTCTGTTTTCAATGGTCCAGACGATATCCGTCGGTTTAATGGGAATGCGGCCACGCATAGCCTTTTCATCCTTCTTGCCGGCACCGTATAATTCTTCCAACTTCGCCGGGCCTAAGGCTTTCAGCGCCAGCAGCAGTTCGCAAGGATTCTTTGTATCAATACCAATATCATCTAATCCATTCATAACGCGTTCAAAGAAAATACGGCCGCCAATAACGAGTTTTTCTTTTTCTACGGTCATCTTTTCAATGTCCAGGAAGGCCTGATAATGTTTTGCTTTTTCTTCCAGCATATTGGCGGTTACATGAACCTGAATAATTTCATCAGCTGAAGGAATGCGGATGGCTTCCGTAATCGGTATAGGTGTTACGGCGTGGCCTGTAGGGAAGAGCATCTGGCCACACGTATCAGCCAGGACGAAGGAACAGAGGGCTGCATAGTTGCGGTCATAATCGTTGGAATAATCAATCGTATTGCCATAAATCATGGACCCTGGCGTATGATACGTATTGATTTCATCATTGGCCATGAGGAAAATAATACGTAAAATCGGATCACTAAACAGATTCCCGTACATGAGCGACAGACGGCCGCCCAAGAGTTCTTCGACGATATAGCGTTCCATAATTGCCCAGCCTGTCAGGTTAGCCAAATCATGGAACATAGCACCGAAGCCATCGTCCAGGTTCGAGTGGATAACTGCGCCTTGATCCCTAAAGAGGCCCATGAGGCCAATGGCCGTAGCCATGTTGATGACCCGGTCTTCTTTACTCATGAGACCACCGGGATATTCGTACGTATAATACTGGGCAATGTTCCCCATGGTTGTTACGCCAGCCTTTAAGGCCAATTTTACGTTTTCCGTGGAGTTCAGGGAGCCTATCATATGATCGCCAAAGTGAGGCTGGATCGGTACTACCTGGCCGACGGCTGCCCATTCTTCCGGTGTTTCAAAAATCAGGCTGCCGCCTTTCATTACTTTATCCCGCATTTCCTGCGGTACGCCCATGACCCAATCGAGGGCCACGCCAAAGCGGTCGAGAATAATACCGCGCTTGTTCGTCAGTTCATCGTAAATATATTCAAATCCCTTGGCTGTTTCTTCCCATGAATTCCAGCCAATATGGGCATGATGCATGATCTTTCCTTGCTTCATCATCTTTTTCTTGTATTCAGCTTCAGAGGTCACGCCGTACTTTTTCATAAATAAGGTCGTACCGATCGTGACATCCTGTGCTTCTTTACGTGACGCTGCCAGAATTTCTTCCAGCGAAGGCACATCATTAGGTACTAAATCCTTTTTCAATAAAATCTGATCACTCATTGTTTACCACCCTATCTCACGTTAATGGAATCAGTTTATCTAACAATATACGCATGGCTGTTTCCCGATCGATGCCGGATAAGAGGCCGGCAGCGTAGAAAATATACGATGTATCCAAGTAAAAGGCCGCCTTTTCAGGCAACAGCACATCCTTTTCTGCTTTCGTCCGCAAGGCCTGGGCTAAGATACTGCGCGGATCGATACTGTTGATGATCGGCCCGCCCGTCCCAATAATGGCCTTGATGTTCAATAAATCCTTCCCCTTTTGTATGCGTTGGACCCCTTCCGTATAGCCATCGTAGAGTTGTCCTGCATGACGCCGCACAGATACCCGTACGGCCTCCATGGCAATAGCCTGTTCAAAGCGCTTTTCCTTTTCCGTATCCGGCACAAAAGCATGGTCTTCCAGGCGTTTATCCTGGCACAAGCGGATTTCCTCATCAGCCAGGCCGGAGTATTTCCGGATCCGCCTCATATCTGCTGCTTCAAGGAGGGAATTGACCGATTCCCTGGCACCAATATCACCTTCTACGGTCCGCTTAGCCCGCGGTTCCGGTGCGCCGACGAGACGGACACCATCCAACGTTTCCGTAGCTGCATACGAGTGGACATCTGTCGTAGCACCACCCATATCGACCAGCATAATCTGTTCCCAGCCCTGTTGCGCAGGTGTTCCTTCGGCCAGCAGGCGGACACCCTTTAAGACCGCTGCCGGTGTTGGCATGACGATGGGTCCGATGTACTGCTTAACCGTATCAAACCCTTTCATGTGCGTAATGCGTTTCATAAAAATATCCCGTACGGCTTCTACTGTAGAGGCAATATTCAGTGTATTGACGGCCGGTATAATGTTATCGGCAAGGATACAGGTTTTGCCATTCTGATACAAGAGGAAATGCACAGCTTCTGCTGCCTGACTGTTTCCAGCGTACACGATTGGTGCCTTGATTCCTCCGGCATGGGCCAGCCGTTTGGCATTTTCTAAAATCCATTTGCTGTTCCCCTTTTCATAACCGCCACAAAGGAGGATAATTTCCGGGTCGAGGCTTCGTATCTGGTCCAGCGCTGCGTCCGTTACAATACCGGAAAAAGAAGCGATGATTTTCGCACCGGCCCCATAGGCAGCGTTTTTTCCGGCCATGAGGCTTAACGATTCTGTCAGGCCGACGACAACCATCCGCAAGCCACCGGCGGCACTGCTGGAAGCAAGCTTACGGGCTTCCAGCAGTGCTTTTTCGCCGATTACCTGCCGGATCTGATCTAAACACGTTACTAAGCCAAGGGAGGCATCAGTGCCTACAGTAGAAGGTGTGCGGAACGTGTAACAGACACGTTGTTCTTCCATATCCACGACTGTCGATTTTGTAAAGGTACTACCAAAGTCGATAAGTATCGTATACTTCATGAACTATTCACACCTTCCTGTCACGGGTATTGCTTAGAAGAAGATTTTCGGAATGTTTAACAAGGACTGCAATAACAAGAACAATAAGATAGGCACAACGGCATATTTGTAAATAATATCAAACCAGCGGCCCAGGTGAATACTGCTGCCTTCCATCCATTCCGTACGAATCT
Organism: Caecibacter sp. AF58-12pH5A; assembly: GCF_027681725.1. NCBI lineage: Bacteria > Bacillati > Bacillota > Negativicutes > Veillonellales > Veillonellaceae > Caecibacter > Caecibacter sp. AF58-12pH5A. Next base: position 7,761 of record NZ_JAQDBC010000050.1, read on the forward strand.
TCTTGGCACCTACACACCAAGCCAGGACGATTGCCATAATCGCTGCCGTCAGCGTATAACCTAAATCACCAATAATGTAGTCGAATTTAGCCAGGAACGTATCGCTCCAAATACAGGGGATACTGCCGATGATTGTAACGACGATGATGACAGCCAGTGTCTTTTTCCGGCTCCAGCCTAAGCCATCACTAAAAGTAGTAACGGAGTTTTCCATAATGCCGATAGCTGCGGAAAGACCGCCCAGCAGCATGGCAAAGAAGAAGAAAAAGGCAATCACGCCGGAGAACGGCATTTGTGCAAAGACATACGGCAAGGTGACGTAGGTCAGGCTCGGACCGGACTGCAGGTTCAGGCCGAAGGCTACGACGGCCGGAATAACGACGAGACCGGAAGCGATACAGCCAAAGAGGTTCCACCAGGCAACGGTGAGGAAGTCCATAGGAATATCGGATTTTTCCGGCAAGTAGCTGCCATACGCCATGAGGTAGGCAGGCCCTAAGCCTACAGCGAAGAGTGCCATCCCTGTCGCACGGGCCCAAAGAGACGGATCCAAAAGCATGGACATATCCGGTTTGGCAAACATAGTCAGGCCATCTTCAATGCCCGGCAGGGTAAGAACACGGATTACCAGGGCGAAGAGGATAATGTAATGCAGTGGAATACAGAACTTACAGAACTTTTCAACGCCTTTTTGAATCCCCTTCATACAGACGAAGGAAATAATCAGCAAGGTTACGATAGTCCAGGCAAAGATTGCCGTTCTGTTACCCGTAAAATCTTGGAAGAAACCAACAGAGTCGGCCATAAATTCCTGGCCGCAGTATAAGCTAAAGATCGTATACGCCAGTGTCCACGATACGACAACCAAGTAATACATGTTCAACCCCAAAGGAATAAAGGGGAAAATCCAGGCGATTTTGCCTTTCTTGCCTAATACCTTCTGGAATGCTGTAATAGGACCACTGCGCATCTTGCGGGCAAAGGCAATTTCAGCCCAGCCGGCAGGCAGGGCAATGACAATCGTCACGATAGTAAAAGCCAGGACGAAAGCACCGCCACCACTTTCTGCTGCTACATACGGGAACCGCCAAATAGCACCGAGGCCAAAGGCCATCCCGATCGTCGATAAAATAAACCCTAATCTGGAACCCCAAACTTCACGTTCCTGTCCGTTCGCTTGCGTTTGTTCACTCATAGTTGCACACCCTCCCGATCTACTTATTCCAATTGCTCTTATCGTTCAGACTGTGCACTAGCGTCCAAATAGCAACGCCGCCAATCCCGATAATATAAAACCCTAACATAAACCAAGTTGCTCCATCCATTTTGACCTCTCCTTCAAAATCAGACTTTTTACGATCCTCTGGTTTCACTAAATATAAAATGCGCTGCGCAGCGAAAATTCCATTTTTCACAAACCAGAAGACGTGTACTGCTATGTTTACTCAGGCTCTTCCTAAAAGAGACTGCTTCAACCAAGTATTTTTTTGTTATACTATCGTTTTTAAGGCATTTCACATATAACTCATGCGATTTTCGTATGTTATTTATGAAATACAAAAATATTTTAAAATTCCGTTTTTAAAATTAATTCTTGCAAGTTATTCCGTTTTCTACAAGTATTATGTTACATCCTCCGCTTCAAAAAGTAAAAATCTAAAATCTCATAGCTATATCAATTTTCTTCATACCTTGTACATTAAAGTACAAATACCAGGTCTATGATAAGTACAGGCTCGCCCTTTGCAGACGGCGCGGCTAAAACGGAAAAATTTCACAAGAATACCGGTTCCGGCCCTAATGGCCGCATCATGCCTGTCGTATACCCCGGCAACAAAGCAACCGCCTAAATGAAACGGTGTATTCCTTTACGTTCCCGCTTTCTCTCCTGCCGTTTGGCTGTCCATAAACATAAAAGATGCCTGCAGCAGTCCTTTTATACTGGCTGCTACAGGCATCTTTTATGTAGTTCTAAGAATGTGTCCTATTTAATACAAGGCGGGAAAGCCGGCACGGGGAGAGGCCGTGTAACTGCCGCCTTTCCCAGCCTGAATTGGTACCACCGCAACAGACATCACGTGAAAATCGTCGTGAGGATTTTCGGAATATTAAAGCATGATTGGGCTAACAACAAGAACAAAATCGGGCAAATGACGTATTTGTAAAGCGGATCATAGAAGGTAGGAATCTTGAAATGGCATCCTTTTTGGATCCATTCTTCGCGTACCTTTTTTGCCCCTACATACCAAGCCAGCAGTACAGCCATAATCGTAGCTGTCAGCGTATAGCCTACGTCACCGACAAAGAAATCCATGGCTGCCAGGAATTTTTCACTCCAAATACAGGGAATAGCCCCGATAATGGTGATAACCGTAATAAAGACGATCGTCTTTTTCCGGCTCCAGCCAAGACCACCGCTGACGGTCGTCACGGAATTTTCCATAATGCCAATGGAAGAAGAGACAGCCCCCAGGGCCATGGCAATAAAGAAACCTAAGGCGATGACTATAGAAAACGGCAGCTGTGCAAAGACAAAGGGCAGGGTAATAAACGTCAGATTAGGACCGGAGTTCAGGTCTAAGCCAAAGGCTACTACAGCCGGAACAATGATCAAACCGGCGAGGATGCAGCCCAAGAGGTTCCAAAAGGCAACGGTCAGAAAATCTGCCGGAATATCCGAATCCTTCGGTAAATAGGCACCGTACGCCATTAAGGCTGCCGGCCCCAAGCCGATGGCGAATAAGGCCATGCCCGTAGCCCGGGCCCACATGGAGAAGTTCAGCATCTGCGACCAATCAGGATTGACAAAGAGGTTTAACCCGGCCGAAATATTCGGCAGCGTCAGTACACGAACCATCAATAATGCCAAAATGACGAACAACAAAGGAATGCCATATTTACAGAATTTTTCTACACCGCCCTGAATACCCTTCCAAAGGATCAACGCGTTCAGCAGGACCGTCACAACAGTCCAGCCAAAGACAGCTAAGCGGTCATTGCTAAAGGTATCAAAAAAGCCGACGGGATCATTCATAATTTCATTTCCGTAGACGATACTGAAACAGATATAGGCCAAGGTCCAGGCGACGACGACCATATAAAACATGTTCAGTCCCGTAGGAATAATCGGGTACAACCAGGCAATCCGGCCTTTTTTATTGCCCAAAATATTCTTAAAGGCCACGACAGGCCCGCTTTGCATTTTTCTGGCCAAGGCAATTTCTGCCATACCTGCCGGTACAGCCAGTACGAGGGTAATAATCAAAAACATCAAGACGAAGGCCCCGCCACCGCTTTGGGCGGTTACGTACGGAAAGCGCCAAATGGCACCTAAGCCAAAGGCCATGCCAATCATCGTAAAGACGAAACCCAGGGATGAGCCAAAGTGCTCTTTTTTCTTCTCTGCCATGATATAACTCCTTTCTTATGAAACCTGCAGCCTCTATCCATCAGGCTGCACCATGATTTTCCGCATAGGCTTCACCGCCGGGTTCTGTAGCTGCCTCATCCTCCTCTTCCTGATAGGAACCACCGCTCTTCAGGCTGTTCCGCATCGTCCAAAAGGAGCCGCCACCGACAACGACCAAATAAAAGACCAGCATGATAATCGTTCCAGTTTCCATTACAACCATTCTCCCTTCAAAAAACCAAGTTCCTATACAATATTATTTTTATTCAACATACCTCCTCATTCTATTTTTCACATACGCTCTGTTATGCATATGTTTTTTATGTTTTTGCTTTATTTTATTCCGAAAACATTTTATTTGTTAATAAAATTTTAGCATCTTGCAATAAACAAGTACACAGTTTAATATTCATAGTGAGAATAAGGATTTCTGTGTTCATCTACTTTCTTATATCTTTGCAAAAATTTCCTAATAATAAAAAAATAAGAGGGTTCTGCCAAAGGCAGAACCCTCTTAAAGTGCAATCACATTGTTTTCTATATTTTTTTGCAGTTCCCTGATAAAGCGCATCGTCGCCAGTGTACTGTTATCCTTGTTTTTTACAGCCAGGCCGATTTCCCTGCAGGCTTCCGGCTCTAAATGCCGCGTTGCCAATGTCGTAAATTTAGCACTACATAGGTTCCAAAACAATTCTGGCACAATGCTGATGCCTAAGCCTTGCTCAACCATAAAAAGGACGGCAAAATCAGAATTAGACGTACACGTCGAAGAAACAGGAACGTGGCATTGCTTAAAATACTGGGCTACATCCGGATCGAGTCCGTCCATGGAGCGGTACATGAAAAAGGACCCGCCCATCATGGCCTCGGCCGGTACACGCTCATACGCTGCCAACGGATGATCCTTGGGAAATACCGCCAGATAGGGATCTTTTTTTAAAGGAAACCAGTCATAGGTCTGTTCCGGCTGCTTACTGATAAAGGCTACATCAATCATCCCTGAAGCCATCCAGTCTTCCAAAATACGGACACTGTTTTCTTCGACCAGGTCCAAATGAATCTGTGGATACATACGGCGAAAGATCTGCATGATTTGCGGCATGACCGCGCAGGCCAGGGTGGGATAGCAGCCAATCCGTACTTGTCCTGTAGCCAGGCCCTTCACGGCATCGAAGGTTTCTTCTAATTCCTGGTTCATGGCTACGAGTTTACGGATAGCAGGAATAATCTGTTCTCCTTCCAGAGTCAGCGTAATTCCTTTATTGCTCCGTTGCAATAGCGGAAACCCACATTCCTTTTCCAGACTGTTCATCATATACGTAATCCCCGATTGCGTATATCCCAGCTCTGTTGCTGCCTTAATAAAACTTCCCTTATCCACGACAGCTAAAAGGACTTCATATTTTTTTATATCCAACGAACTGCCTCCTCTCCATACTATTTTATTTTAAAATGTCAGTGTTCCGATTGTGCTCTTACTTTTTATGATAGAGGCTGTACAGCAACTAGTAAAACGCTATATTTTGATAACTCTATGAAAGTATCTTATATCGCCTATTTCCATTTACAAAATACATACGTCAGTACAAAAAAAGGGGCTGTGAAATAACGCCCCTATAAAAACGAATGAGGATCACTGGCTCGAA
>NZ_JAQDBC010000051.1:0-12745 GCF_027681725.1 Caecibacter sp. AF58-12pH5A
AAGATGCAAATAAAAAGAGGATGTGGACAAAATGATTTCTCATTTTGTCACATCCCCTTAGTATATCTTTTATTCGCTTTTTAGGCAATTTCTTCTACTGCTGCCGCTTCCGGTTCGGCTGCCTGTTCCTTAATGGTCATGGTGACCAATACGGAAAGGACCGTCGCCCCGACGAGGCAGGCAAAGCTCGTACCAAAGCTGCCACCGGACAGCTGTACCAGATAGCCAATGAGGATAGGCGATAAGAAACCGGCCGTCTGGCCGGCCATATTGACAAAGCCCATGGCCCGCCCGTAATCGCACTGGAAATGGCACTCATAGGCAGCGCCATCAGTGCGCCAAAGGCGCCAAAGAGGAAGAATCCGCCCAGCGTTTCAAAGGCAATAGCCAAAGACGGATCGGCCACGGCATAGGTCAGATAGAGGCAGATTGCCCCGGGAATCTGCGTCATAATGACGGGGATTTTCCGGTTGTGGGCAAAGCGCGTATCCGAAAGCCAGCAAAAGAGGATAATACCGGCCGTACCGGCAAAGAAAGGCAGGGACGCCGTAATCCCCATCTTCGTCAGCTCAAAGCCTCTGGCCTTGACCAGATAACTGGGCAGCCACGACAAAAAGCCCCACAGGGTAATGTCAAAAAAGAAGAAGCTCACAAACGTACGCCACACAGCCGGTACTTTAATGATTTCCCAAAAGGACACGTGACTGGTTTCAACCTGCGCCGCCTGATCTGCCTTCAATTCAGCCAATTCGGCCTGGCTGATTCCCTTGCTATGAGCCGGATTGTCCGGAATGAGCCGCCAAATGAGAAGGCACATGATCACGCCGGGAATAAAAAGGGAATAAAACACCATCCGCCAGCCCCAGGCAGCCATAATGGCCACGACAAAAAGCGGTGCCAGGGCCGGGCCAAAGGCATTCGAGGACATCATGAGTCCCGTAGCGGTTCCCCGGTCTTTATGGGGAAACCAATTGGAAATCGTCCGGTACGACGCGGCCGGAAAGATCCCTTCGCCGACGCCGAAGGCTACGCGGACGACCAGCATATGGGCCAGATTCGAGGCCATACCGGTCACGGCCGTAAAGACCGACCACCAGGCAATGCCCGTCAGCATGACCTTTTGGGCGCCAAATTTATCTGCCAGAAGTCCCCCGGGAATCTGGAATAAGGCATAGCCCACAAAAAAGGCACTCATGACGCCGCCCATCGCCAGCGGTGTCAGGTTAAACTCATCGGCAATATAGGGAATGGCCGTAGCCATTACCATGCGGTCCAAATAAGCCGTAACCCAAATGATAAATAAAATGATAATAACTGTATTCCTGTGCTTCCAAGCGGAATTCCTATTCATGGCACTGCCCCCTCTTCGTTAGTCAACCAGGTACGTCTGGACCAGCTCTGCATAAAACCGTGTCGCTTCGTGCAGGCGATCCAATTCGATATATTCATCCGGCTGATGTGCCATATGCTGTTCCCCCGGGCCATAGACAATAAGCGGAATATCCGTATGGGGCAAAAAGACAGCCGCATCGGTATAACACATAAAGCCATTGGGCGCTGTCGTCCGGCCCGTTACCTTTTCATGGACACTGCGGCACAGGGCTACAAAGGGATCGGTCCCTTTCGTTTCTACCGGCGCCCGGTCACTGATGACCTCGATTTGGGCAGAAAATCCCGGTACGTCCTGCTGCAGCTTCCGGCAAATGCCCTGCAGCTGGTCGAGGATGGCTGCGTGAGACTGGCCCGGTACCGTACGGATATCGAGCGTCAGCTCGCACTGATCGGGCACGACATTCGTTTTCAGGCCGCCGTGGAGCGTAGCAATATTCATGGTCGGTTTCCCTAAGAGAGGATTTTCCTCATAGGCGAACTGACAGGCCAGGAGTTCATTCAAAAAGGCGTTCATGTGCACGATGGCATTGATCCCTTTTTCCGGCATAGCGCCGTGGGCCGTCTTGCCATGGAGCGTTACCTTCAGCCACAGGGCGCCCTTTTCGCAAATCGTAATCTCATTGTAGTTCGGTTCGCCAATGACGATGGCTCCTACGTCGTCGAGGCCGCCCGATTTCAATAAATCCCAGGCACCGAGGCTGTCCGTTTCCTCATCAATGGAAGCAGCCAGGATCAAATCCCCCTTCAGCACCACCCCTGATGCTTTGACTGCCAGCAAGACCTGCATCATAGCCGCCAGGCCGCCCTTCATGTCCGACGTGCCCAGGCCGTATAAGCGGCCTTCTTTGATGATCCCGCCCCAGGGATCTTCCGTCCATTTTCCCGGCGGCACCGTATCGAGATGGCCGTCAAAGAGCAGGGCCTTTCGTTCCCCCGTGCCTTTAATGCGGCCAATGACGTTGGCCCGGTTATCCCCCATATCGCGGAATTCGACGTCAATACCGGCCCGGGCCAGCTCGTCGGCAATCCACTGGGCCAGTTGTTTTTCGTTGCCCGGCGGATTCACCGTATTGGTCTGAACCATCTTCTGCAAAATACGGATAGTAGCCGCTTCCTGGACGGCTCCTGTCACTGCTTCTTTACTCATGCTGAACACCCCCAAAAATAAAAAACATGCCCTGGTGCGAACCAGGACATGTACCAGCGTACGTCGTACTGTGAGAACACGTGCGCTTACCCTTGAACACGATACTAGGATACATGTTCCATTAGGGATAGTCAAGTGTTCTTTAGAAAAAGACACGCTGTATTTCTATACCATTTTTGCAATATAATTATCACTGTAGCGCCGCTATCTCGTGCAGTGCCTTAAGGGCCGCGTCGATGTCCCCTGCCGTCGTAAAGGACGAGAAGGAAAAGCGTACGGCACCGATGTCCGTCGTGCCTAAGGCCGTGTGGACCAGAGGGGCGCAGTGAAAGCCCGGCCGCGTGGCCATCTCATACGTATGCCAGAGAATATCACTCACCGTAGCCGACTCGGCACCGGCAAAATTGATGGCAAAAACAGGCACCCGTGGCCCTGTAAAGTCGCCGTAGACGGTCAGGCCGGGTACTTGTCTAAGGCCTGCTAAAAACTGCTCTGACAGGGCATTTTGGCGTTTTTTCAGGTCCTGCTCCCGGCTCAGGATGTATGCGATGCCGGCGGCCAGGCCCATGATGCCGGACACGTTGGCCGTGCCGGCTTCAAAAATCGCCGGTACGCCGCCGGGCTGTTCGTGCTCAAAGGGATGGACGCCGTCGCCGCCGGTCACGACGGGCACGGCCGGCGCATCGCGGCGGATGCAGATGCCGCCTGTGCCGCCCGGGCCGTAAAGGGATTTATGGCCTGTAAAGCAGACAGCCGTAACGCTGCCGTCTGAAAGGTCGATGGGAATGACCCCGGCCGACTGGGACACGTCGAGGACCAGGAGCAGGCCGTGGCGGCGGCAAAAGTCCTTCACCCGCGTTAGGTCGAGGACGTTGCCCGTCACGTTAGACGCATGGTTGCAGACGACGAGCTGCGTTTCCGGCCGCAGCTTGTCTTCCAGGTCTTCGTAATGCAGGCGTGCCGTGCCGGCGTCGGCCCGTACGTAGTCGATGGTGACGCCTTCCTTTTCGAGCTGGTACAAGGGCCGGAGGACGGCGTTATGCTCCCACATAGTCGTCAGGACGTGGGCACCGGGCCGGATGAGTCCCTTGAGGACCAGGTTGAGGGCCAGCGTCGAATTGTGCGTAAAGGCCACGCCGTACTCCTCACCGGCGTGGAAGAGCCGGCGTACGAGGTCCTTGGCCTGCTCTACTTCCCTGTAGGAACGCAGGGAATAGCCGTGGGCCGCCCGGGACGGATTGCCATAGAGGCCGCTCGTCAGGGCCTTAGAGACGGCGTCGGCGACACTGGCAGGCTTTTGTACGGTCGTCGCGGCGTTATCGAAATAATACATCCTTTCACCTCCAAAAAAAGGCAGCCCCGTAAAGGGCTGCCGAATGATCGTGCCTGATATCAGATGCCGAAACGGGCAAAGATGGTGTCTACATGGCTGAGCATTTTGTGAACGTCGAAGCAGGCTTCGATTTCTTCCTGCGTCATGTAGCGGGCTACATCTTCATCCTTTTTCAGGTTTTCCAGGAAATCTTCCCCTTCGAGCCAGCGTTTCATGGCATTGCGCTGTACCCAGCGGTAGGCCTGTTCACGGACAGCACCTTTTTCTACGAGCGTATTGAGGAGAATCGGGCTGTAAATGAGGCCGCCTGTGAGGTTCAGGTCCTGAAGCATCTTGTCCGGATAGACGAGGAGCTTGTCGATGACGCGCGTGAAGGTCTGGAGCATGTAGTCCAGGGCGATGGTGCTGTCCGGCAGGATGACCCGTTCTACAGAGGAATGGGAAATATCCCGTTCGTGCCAGAGCGCTACGTCTTCGAGAGCTGCCTGGGCGTTGCCGCGGATGACGCGGGCCAGGCCGCACATGCGTTCACACGTAATGGGGTTCCGTTTATGAGGCATAATGGAAGAACCCTTCTGCTTGGGGCTGAAGTATTCTTCTGCTTCACGGACTTCCGTACGCTGGAGGTGACGGATTTCCGTAGCAAATTTATCGATGGAGCTGGCAATGACAGCCAGGGTCGTCACGTATTCGGCATGACGGTCACGCTGCAGCGTCTGCGAGGAAATAGGCGAAGCGGCAATACCCAGATGGTCGCACACGTATTTTTCTACGAAGGGATCGACGTCTGCGTAGGTGCCGACGGCGCCGGAAATCTTGCCGACAGCAATGGTTTCCTTAGCCCGCTTCATGCGTTCGATGTTGCGTTCCGTTTCTGCCAGCCAGTTGCACAGCTTGAGGCCGAAGGTCGTGGCTTCTGCGTGAATGCCATGGGTACGGCCGATGCACGGTGTGTATTTGAATTCAACGGCCCGGCGGCGCAAAACGTCGCGGAACTGTTCCAGGTCACGGATGAGGATATCCGAAGCCTGGCCCAGCATGTAGCCCAGGGCTGTATCCTTTACGTCTGTCGAGGTCAGGCCCAAATGAACGTACTTGCCTGCTTCGCCGATGTTTTCCGAAAGAGTAGATACAAAAGCGGCAATATCATGATGTGTTTCCGCTTCAATTTCGTGGATACGGTCTACGGAAAAGGCTGCTTTTTCACGGATTTCCGCAGCAGCTTCCTTAGGCACGTTGCCTAATTCGGCCTGCGCTTCGCTGGCCAGGATTTCGACCTGCTTCATCGTATCCCATTCGTTATATTCTGACCAAATCTTACCCATTTCTTCTTTTGTATAACGTTCTATCACTTGTATCTCTCCTTTTGCACACCTATGGATAGTTGAAAGAAAAAAGAAATCAATTTTTATTATACACTATCTTTTCGGACCCCTGCAATGCACAGGGCCCGAAAAGAGCGGGTAATTACATATTTTTTGCCTGCAGTTCCGCCAGGATTTCCTGTACGCGGGCAACGGCCTGTTCCTTCGGCACGATTTCCTTGACGCCCGTACGGCGTACCTTAACTTCGACCGTACCATTCGTCTTCGTGTCCTTGCCGACGACGACCTGGACGGGGTAGCCGATGAGGTCGGCATCGTTGAATTTGACGCCGGCCCGTTCCTTACGGTCATCGAGGACAACATCCGGCGTCTGGGCCAGGAACGTTTCATAGAGGTCCGTAGCGACGGAGGCCATTTCTTCATCCTTCATGTTGAGGGGCAGGACAGCGATCTTATACGGAGCCACGGCAACAGGCCACATGATGCCGTGTTCGTCGTGGTACTGTTCGATGATGGCGGCCATGGTGCGCGTTACGCCGATGCCGTAGCAGCCCATGTAGAAGGGCTTGGCCTTGCCGTCCTGGTCGAGGAAGGTCGCCTGGAGGGACTCGGAATATTTCGTGCCCAATTCAAATACCTGGCCTACTTCGATGCCACGCATAATGTTGACGGGCGCGCCGCATTTAGGGCAGCAGTCGCCTTCGGTCATGTTGCGGATGGTCGTCACGGTGACGTTCTTGAAGTCCCGTTTGGCGTTGACGTTCTTATAGTGGTAGCCGAGCTTGTTGGCACCGGTGACACCGTTGGGAACGTTCATGGCCGTCGGATCGACGAGGACAAAGAACGTTTCGTTGTCCGGCGTATCGGCGTCCATAGGGCTCATGTAGCCCGGCTGCAGGCCATGGGCCTTCAGCTCTTCTTCCGTTGCCGGTTCGATGGCGTTGCCACCGACGAAGTTCTGGACGGCTACGTCGTTCACCTCGTGGTCGCCGCGGACCATGCAGAGAACGGTCTTTTTGCCGTCAATATTGAAGGCGACGGCCTTGATGGTCTTTTCTACAGGAATCTGCAGGAACTCGGCCAAATCGGCAATGGTTGCGCAGTGCGGCGTTTCGATGAGTTCTACATTCCCCGGCGTTTCGGCTGCCATTTCGATTGGTGCCGGCGTGGCTTTTTCGATATCCGCTGCATAGTCGCACTGAGAGCACGATACGACTTCTGCTTCACCGGCCCCGGCCAGGGCCATGAATTCGTGCGTATGGCTGCCGCCGATCTGGCCGCTATCGGCTTCGACCTGCTTAAACTGCAGGCCGCAGCGCGTGAAGACGCGCGTATAGGCGTCGTACATGATCTGGTAATTCTGGTGCAGCCCTTCTTCGTCAGCATCAAAGGAATAGCCATCCTTCATGACAAATTCACGGCTGCGCATGAGGCCCAGACGGGGACGGATTTCGTCGCGGTATTTATTCTGCATCTGCCAGAGCGTGAGCGGCAGCTGCTTATAGGAACGCAGTTCGTTACGGACGAGCGTCGTAATCAGTTCTTCATGTGTCGGTCCCAGGCAGTACTTGTTGTCGTGGCGGTCCGTCAATTTGAACATTTCCGGGCCATAGGCATCCCAGCGGCCTGATTCGTGCCAGATTTCAGCTGGCTGTACGATAGGCATCATGATTTCCTGAGCGCCGGTCTTGTCCATTTCTTCACGGACAATGGCCTCTATCTTCAGTTCGACCCGGCGGCCGAGGGGCAAGAACGAATACAGGCCGTTACCGTTTTTACGGATCATGCCGGCCTTCAACATGTACTGATGGCTGGCAATTTCCGCATCAGACGGAATTTCGCGCAGCGTCGGGCTGTACAACTTTGATGCTAACATAAATGAAACCTCCTCATTGGTTACGGAGCCGTCTCTCCTTGCGGCAACAGACGGCCCTTTCACCCATTGTAGCCTCTATCCTTGGCGGCGTCAACAAATTACGCCGCCAGAAGGAGCCTTCTTCCTATACCTGCTGGGTCCGGGCCAGGATTTCCTGGCCGACCGTGACACCTGCTGCCGAAGCCTGGACGAGGCCGCGCGTAATGCCGGCGCCGTCGCCGATGGCAAAGAAATTGGGAATCTTCGTTTCTAACTTGTTGGAAAGATCCAGGCGGTTCGAATAGAATTTGACTTCTACGCCGTAAAGGAGCGTGTGGCGGGAATTGGCACCGGGCGCTACCTTATCGAGGGCTTCGAACATTTCCTTAATATCCATCATGTGGCGGTACGGCAGGACGAGAGACAAATCCCCCGGTGTAGCGCTGGGCATAGTCGGCCGTACGAGGCCGCGCTGAATCCGTTCCGGTGTGGAACGGCGGCCATCGAGGAAATCGCCCAGGCGCTGGACGATGACACCGCCGCCGAGGATGTTGGCCAGGCGGGCAATGTATTTGCCATAGCGGATCGGTTCGTGGAAGGGTTCCGTGAACTTCTTCGATACGAGGATGGCAAAGTTTGTATTTTCACTGCGCTTGTGGGCATAGCTGTGGCCGTTGACCGTGAGGAGACCGTCGTTATTTTCCGTAACCACGAAGCCGTACGGGTTCATGCAGAACGTGCGCACGCGGTCGTCGAAGGATTTGCTGAAGTAAATGAGCTTCGATTCGTAGACGATATCCGTAATCGGCTCGAAGACTTCGGCCGGCATTTCTACGCGCACGCCGATATCGACGGCGTTCGACGTCAGGCGCAGGCCCATCTTTTCTACTTCACTGACAAACCATTCCGAGCCTTCCCGGCCAGGGGCGCTGACCAGATACTGGCAGGCATAGTCCTGGCCGTTGATGCGGACGCCCTTGATGGCACCGTCTTCGACGACGATGTGTTCCACTGCCGTATCGGAGAGGATGTCTACCTTGCCGTCGAGGAAATCGCGCATGTTGGTCAGGATCTGGGCGTTTACGTCTGTGCCCAGGTGACGGATGCGGGCCGGAATAAAGCGCAGGTCCGCTGCGGCCGCCCGCCGTTTGATCTGGCGGATGTCATCGAGGTTTTCATCGCCATAGACCTTGCGTTCGGCACCGCCAAAGCGGCAGTATACGTCGTCGACGTAATTGATTTTTTCGAGCAGTTCGGCCTGGGACATGTAGTCGTCCAGATTGCCGCCGAATTCTGTCGTCAAGGTCAGCTTGCCATCGCTGAAGGCGCCGGCACCGCCCCAGCCGCAGACGACGTTGCGCACTTTATCTTCCTTGCGCGCGTTCGGATTCTGGCTGGTGGCAATACGGGCCCGGATGTCCTGGCCTTTTTCTACTATGAGAATCCGGAGTCCCTTATCGGCCAGCTCCAAAGCCGTAAAAATCCCGGCCGGACCGGCACCAATGATAATAACATCATACGTTTTAATTGCGTTCATTGCTTCCGCCTCCCATAAAAAAACGCTCAAACGGGATCGCCGTTTGAGCGTAACTAACTAAAAAATATCCTAATTTAGATTACCACAGGATGAAGGCAATGTCAATAAATGGCATATGTCGGACTGCCTGCCCGTAGTGACCGGCCTTAGAACTTGCCGGCCTTGGCTGCTTCTTCTACAGCGACGGCAACGGCAACGGACGCACCGACCATGGGGTTATTGCCCATGCCCAAAAAGCCCATCATTTCGACGTGGGCCGGTACGGACGACGAGCCGGCAAACTGGGCGTCGCTGTGCATACGTCCCATGGTGTCCGTCATGCCATAGGAAGCAGGACCGGCAGCCATGTTGTCCGGATGGAGCGTACGGCCTGTACCACCGCCGGAAGCGACGGAGAAGTATTTTTTACCCATTTCGATGCATTCCTTTTTATAGGTCCCGGCTACAGGGTGCTGGAAACGCGTCGGGTTCGTCGAGTTGCCCGTAATGGAAACATCGACACCTTCGTGGTGCATGATGGCTACGCCTTCGCGGACGTCGTCGGCACCGAAGCAGCGGACGGCAGCGCGTTCGCCCTTGGAGTAGGCAATTTCCCGGACGATGTGCAGTTCACCGGTCTTGTAATCAAACTGGGTCTGGACATAGGTGAAGCCGTTGATACGGGAAATGATCTGGGCCGCATCCTTGCCGAGGCCGTTTAAAATAACCCGCAGCGGTACCTTACGGGCTTTATTGGCGTTACGGACAATGCCGATAGCGCCTTCTGCAGCGGCGAAGGATTCGTGACCGGCGAGGAAGCAGAAGCACTGCGTGCTGTCTTCGAGGAGCATCGCTGCCAGGTTGCCGTGGCCACGGCCGACCTTGCGGTCTTCTGCTACAGAGCCGGGAATACAGAAGGACTGCAGGCCAATGCCGATGGCTTTGGCAGCTTCTACGGCTGTGCGACAGTCCTTTTTGATGGCAATGGCAGCCCCTACAGTGTAGGCCCAGCCGGCGTTTTCAAAGGCAATGGGCTGAATATCCTTGACGATCTGGTAGGGATCGAGGCCTGCGCTCTGGCAAATATCCCGGCAGGCTTCTACGTTTTCTATGCCGTATTCTTTCAGCACGCCGAGAATCTTATCTATTCTTCTGTCATAGCTTTCGAATAATTCCATCAGTCGTCTCCCCCTTATTCCTGTCGCGGATCAATGTACGAATCTGCTTCTTCAAAACGGCCATAATGTCCTTTGGCATTTTCCATGGCCTGAGCCGGATCGACGCCTTTTTTGATGGCTTCCATCATCTTGCCAAGGTGAATGAATTCATAGCCGATAACCTGTTTTTCTTCATCCAAGGCCATGCGCGTTACATAGCCTTCGGTCATTTCCAAATAGCGCGTGCCCTTGGCCTTCGTACCGAACATGGTACCGGTCTGGCTGCGCAGGCCTTTGCCCAGGTCGTCGAGGCTGGCGCCGATGGGCAGGCCGCCTTCGGAAAAGGCCGTCTGTGTACGGCCGTAGACGATCTGCAGGAAGAGCTGGCGCATGGCCACGTTGATAGCGTCACAGACGAGGTCCGTATTGAGGGCTTCGAGGAGGGTTTTGCCCGGCAGGATTTCCGAAGCCATAGCGGCCGAATGGGTCATACCGGAGCAGCCGATCGTTTCCACCAGGGCTTCTTCGATAATGCCGTCCTTGACGTTCAGCGTCAGCTTACAGGCACCCTGCTGGGGCGCACACCAGCCGACACCGTGGGTAAGACCGCTAATATCCTTGATTTCTTTTACTTGTACCCAGGCGCCTTCTTCCGGTATGGGAGCCGGACCGTGGTATGCGCCTTTGGCAACGGGACACATGTTCTTGACTTCAGTTGAATATATCATGTGTTTCATCCTTTCTTTTATTCAGTATAATACGGGCAGGCATAGAATGCCTGCCCGTTGAAACCAACGTGTTCTTCCTAGTACTTCAACTGCCGGTAAATATCCCGGAATTCACTGCCGTACATGCTGCCCTTGCGCCAGAGGAACGTAAAGGAGTGCTGGGCCTGGAAGTTCCGGATTTTAATGGTCCGCATAAGACCGGCCTGCAATTCGTCCTGGACGGATTTTTCATAGAAGAAGGCAAAGCCGGCGTTGCGGCAGACCGGGGCCTTGATGGCCTGGGGGCTGCCTACTTCGGCACGATAAGGGAAATCCTCCAGGGATAAGCTGTACTCCGACAAGGTCCGTTCGAGCAGATCCCGCGTGCCGGAGCCTTTTTCACGGACACAGAGCCGCTTGTGCAAGAGATCCGTCAGGGACACTTCTTCCGGCGCGTCAAAATCAACGCCGCACACAGCCAGCAGCGGTTCCTTGGCGTACAGCAGGGTTTCGTATTCTTTCTGTTCAAAGAAGCCTTCGACGATGGCAAAATCGATGCTGCCTTCGTTGAGCTTTTTCAATAATTCTTCCGTATCGGCAATTTCCAGGCGCAGCATCATATCCTTATTCTGCCGCAGGTACTGGGCCAGCTGATCGACGAGCATAAATTCGCCAATCGTATGGGTAGCGCCAAAGGAAAGGACGCGCGTACTGCGCTTCAACTCTTGCAGCTTCTTTTTTAAAATAAAATCGTCGTGACGAATCGTCAAGGCAGCGCTCAGCAACGTCTTCCCAGCCGTCGTGAGGCTCAGGTGCTTCCCCGTATAGATAAATAATCTGGCATTATACTCTTTCTCCAGATAGCGAATATGCTGTGACACGGCTGGCTGTGTAATGTGCAGCTCTGCCGCAGCCTTCGTATAATTCATATACCGGCAAACACATAAAAATGTATTTATACGAAAATCTAACACGAGTATGCTCCCCTCCTGTATGGTTATGTAAGTAATAATCACTATAAATTATCATAGTATCAATAAATCTTTCTCATGGTTATTCTACGTTATTTCTCACTATTTATCAAGAGAATATCTCTTTTGTTATCGTACGTATGCCAAAAAACAGTAAAAATAAGGGCCACCGCGCCTAGCGCCGTGGCCCAAAGCCTCAGAACATTATCAATTTCAGTGCCGGCCTGAAGCAAAGCGTTGGCCCAGATCGACTGCATATAACATACTTTCCACATTCGCAATGCCTTTGCCGGCAATATCAAAGGCCGTGCCGTGATCGACAGACGTGCGGATAATGGGCAGGCCCAGCGTCACGTTGACACCGCTGTCAAAGGCCATCATCTTCATGGGAATATGGCCCTGATCGTGATACATGGCAACGACGATATCGTACACGCCCTTGTAGGCCTTGAGGAAGACCGTATCCGGCGGTACCGGCCCGTCTACGTGCAGGCCTTCCGCCTGGGCAGCCGCTACAGCCGGGGCGATTTCTTCCAAATCCTCCGTACCGAAGAGGCCGTTTTCACCGCTATGGGGATTGAGGCCGGCTACGGCAATACGCGGCGTTTCTACGCCCAATTGCTGCATCGCCTGCTGAGCCAGGTGAATGCATTCCATAATGCGCGGCTTTTTGGCCCGGTCACAGGCTTGGCGCAGGGAGCAGTGGGTCGATACGTGGACGACAGACATCTTTTCACTCCAGAGCATCATCGTATAGGATTTCGTCTGCGTCAGCGTAGCAAAGATTTCCGTATGGCCGTCAAACATGTGGCCTCCCTTGTGGAGAGCTTCCTTATTGAGCGGCGCCGTCGTAATGACTTCGAGATCGCCCTGCAGGGCGTCACCAATGGCCCGTTCCAAATAGCGGTACGCTGCATCGCCGGCCACAGGCGATACCTTGCCGATTTCCAGGTCTTTGCCCAGGGTCAGGCCGACGACGGAAATGACGTTGATCTTGCCCGGCTGGAAATCAGCCACCTTGTCAATCTGCACCAGCGGCGTCTGCATGCCCAGCAGATCGTGATAATATTTTAATACGTTGTAGCTGCCATAAATCAGAACGGATTGCTTATATTCATCTCGTGCATCAATTGCTTTCAGAGAAATTTCCGGGCCAATACCGGCCGGATCACCCATGGTAATGCCAACGAATTTTGCTGTCATAGTTGCTCCTCCTAATGTTAACAATTGTTATTTTATGTTCTTTTATGTTCATTATAGCAAGCTCCCCCGTACGTGTCAATAAAAAAAGGGGCTGTGAAATAACGCCCCTATAAAAACGAATGAGGATCACTGGCTCGAA
>NZ_JAQDBC010000052.1:0-283 GCF_027681725.1 Caecibacter sp. AF58-12pH5A
AGAATGCGACGCGCAAACAGGTGCGAATCACTTACTCCGAACGAAGTTCGGAGAAGCAGAGAACCCAATAAAATGGGAATCTCAAACAAAAGGAACGTTAAGAACAACAAACACTTTTCTATGCAGTTGTCAGGGTAGAAATACCTTGAAAAAAAGAATTCAGTGGCGATAGCTGCGGGGATCCACCTGTTCCCATGCCGAACACAGTAGTTAAGCCCGCAAACGCCGAAAGTACTTGGATGGAAGCGTCCTGGGAGGATAGGAAGCCGCTGATTTTCATAGG
>NZ_JAQDBC010000052.1:293-12307 GCF_027681725.1 Caecibacter sp. AF58-12pH5A
ATTACAAAAAAGAAAAGAGCACCGATAATTCGGTGCTCTTTTTTTTGTAATCAGCGGCGGTCCAGAGCTGCCCCCGGCGGGGGAAGTGACTTATCTGCGCGTTCAGCAGATAAGTCGAAAGGGGTTCATTAGAATGTAATCACACAACAAGTGTGCCCCCGTCAGCACCGAGAAATCGGTGCTCTTTTTTTTGTAATCAGCGGCGGTCCAGAGCTGCCCCCTTGGGGGCGCAATGCCCCTGTGTGGGCATTGCGGTTCCAGTGCGTATCCCCGATTATGATACGCGATGGAAGGGGACAGTGACTTATCTGCGCGTTCAGCAGATAAGTCGAAAGGGGTTCATTAGAAGGTAATCACACAACAAGTGTGCCCGCACCAGCACCGAGAAATCGGTGCTCTTTTTGCGTAATCGGCGGCGATCCATTGCCGACCTCGGTAAAATCCTGCACTAGAGCCTTTCCTTTATTGACAGCTATTCTAAAGCATGTCATAATTTATTAGATATGCCTTTATATATTATCTTTATTCTATTACAGCCACGTCATGATGGGAGGTAAACCATGGCAGATGATCGTCTTATAACTGCCCTCGATGTACATACACTGGAGGATATGAAGCGGTTAGTGACCACCCTGGGCGACCGCGTATCTTTTTACAAGGTCGGCATGGAGTTATTTTATAGTGCCGGTCCGGATACGGTACGCTATTTGAAGGACCAGGGCAAGCATGTATTTTTGGATCTCAAGGTTCATGATATTCCTAATACAGCAGCCCAGAGCATCCGGGCTTTGACACGTTTGGGTGCGGATTTGATGACTTTGCATGGTACAGGCGGTAAAGCTATGATGCGCGCTGCCGCTGATGCTGTAGCGGAAGAAGCTGCTAAACTTAATATTGCCCGGCCGAAGCTCTTAGCTGTTACGATTCTGACTAGTATGGATGAAACAGCCTGGCAGGAAATTGGCGGTAAAGATACAATAGCCAATGCTGTGCTCAACCTGGCCCGCCTGGCTAAGGAAGCCGGCATCGATGGTACTGTATCTTCGCCTCATGAAGCCAAAGAAATCCGTGCGTTGAATGGTCCGGATTTTCTCATCGTCACACCGGGGATCCGCCCGTCCTTTGCAGCAGCAAACGACCAGAAACGTATTACGACGCCGTCTCAGGCTCTGCGCGACGGTGCATCCCATTTAGTTATTGGTCGTCCTATCACGCAGGCTGCAGATCCTGTAGTGGCAGCTGATAAAATTTTAGAAGAAATTCAGGAGGTACGTGCATAATGTTATCTGAAGAAGAAGTAAAAGGTTTGCTCGTAGAAACAAAAGCTATCCTGGAAGGTCATTTTCTTTTGACCTCCGGTTTACACAGCCCGCTTTATGTAGAAAAGTTCAATGTGTTGCAGCACCCGGAATACACGGAAAAGCTTTGCAAAGAGTTGGCAGCCCGTTTTAAAGATCAGAATGTCCAGACCGTTATGGGGCCTATGACAGGCGGTATTCTCTTAGCGCATGAAGTAGGCAAGGCCCTGGGCACGCGTGCTATCTTTACAGAACGTGAAAAAGGCGTTATGACCTTGCGCCGTGGTTTCCGCATTGCTCCAGGCGAACGGGTTCTCATCGTAGAAGATATTGTTACGACAGGCGGTTCTGTACAGGAAGTTGTTGATGTCGTGAAAAAAGCTGGCGGCGTAGTTGTCGGTGTGGGTCTCCTCGTAGACCGCAGCGGTGGTAAGGCCGAATTTGGTGTTCCCAAAGAAAACGTCCAGGCTCTGCTCCATCTTACCGTTCCTACGTATAAACCGGAAGATTGCCCTCTTTGCAAAGAAGGCGTGCCGATGACGGAACGTGGCAGCCATCATTTGAAGTAAGCAGGGAAGGGGAATGTAATGGATATTTTATGGGCAATTTTGCCTTTCTTTAATGCCGGTTTAGTGGCTTCCATTTTTTCCCGTTTTACGGGAATGAATATGAGTATGTGTACGCTGCTGACACTGCTTTATATGGGTGCTACGCCGGTAGAATCAGTAGTAGCCATGCTGCTCTTCAACGCATTTACGTATTTCACGATCTATTCACAGCAGCACCTGATGAAGCCTAAGGATTTTTACTTCTTCCCAGGCGTCAAGCTCGCTATTCCTATTTTGCTGATGATCGCCTTTACAGCACTGAATCCATTCTTTGGCATCGTCTTTTTCGTCGCTGTTTTCCTGATGGAAATCTTTGCAAAAGTATATTTGGGAATGGATAAAAAGGTGCGTCCTTCACGGAACACACTGTTACAAATGTGTGCCATTGCTGCCGTTGCTGTCAGCATCGGTGTAGCTCTGGTACAGTTTATGCCGAAGGAATACTATTACATCTTTGCCGGGATCGTCATTCTGATTTATGCGTATTGGATGTGGCAGTGCCGCAATAGAAACCAATACACAGGTATTTGGGATAAAATCCTGTATGGCTCTTCCTTTGTAACGGGACTTACGGGGATTGATGCATCAGACTGGCTCGGAGCAATGGAACGAAATACACCGTCTATGCTGTCCCGCTGCTATCCCATTGTCATTAATGCAGCCATGCTGGTAGCACTCGTCGTATCGTATGGTATATATCAGTATTTTTCCTTAGGTGCCTTATTTACATCAATCGGCGCCGCCATCGGTATCCGCCTCTTTGGCCTGCACGAATTCAGCCGCCGCAGCCCCTTCTCGTATGTTACACTGGGCATTACGGTTCTTACAGTCTTGATTTTCATGCTGATCCAGCCGGTACCTACGGGCTTCCCGGAACTGCCCTTAGGCGTTGGTGATGATCTCTTTTCCTGGTAACATCGACTTTCTATCGGAAATTTAAAATACTCTTGTCCGCGTGATAGCGTTGACAAGAGTATTTTTTTCGTAGCTGAAGGATCATACCTTTTGCTGGTTTATATATGCTTAGCGATATAGTCAAGGTACGAGTCAGCCAATCTGACGACCTTGCAACGTTACAATAAATACGGTAATCAGCACACAGGCAAAGCCCATGAGTTCGAGCGGATAAAAAACAGTTCCTAAAAAAAGAGAACCGGCAATGGCCGATGTAACCGGTTCCAATGTGCCTAATAACGTTGCTTTGACCGGACCGATGTCTCCGACACCGCGGAGAAAGAGAATATACGTCATAACCGTGCCAATCAGGATGACGGCGGCGAACAAGGCCCAGCCTGTAAAATCCAGGTTGACCGGGATATTCCAGGGCTGCAATAAGAGGCAGAAGATCAGGCCGCCTACCAGCATGCCCAGTGCATTGACGGTAATACTGCCCCAGTGCCAGACCAAATCTTGGGCAATAAAAGAATAACAGACGTTGGCTAAGGCTGCCAAAAGTCCCCAGCTAAGCGCTTTAGGGGACAAAATCATAGCCGCGAGGTTACCGTTGGTTACAATGAGAAAAACGCCGGCCAGGGCCAGGAGAATCGATATGGTTTCGGCCCGCGTAGGAACACGCCAGCTGCGCAGGCAAACGAAGAGAGCCATCATGACCACTGATAAGGTTTGTAAGACTGCCGCTGTAGCAGCATTGGCATGCTCAATCGTAGCGTAAAAGGCTGTCTGGCTCATGAGCAGACCAAAGACTGCATAACAAAAAAGAAGAAGCGCGTTGCGGCGGCTTTTCATCATTTCAATCATTTTTTTGTAGTACGGTGTAGCTAGAAGCATGAGCAACAGTCCGGCTGTAAGCAGGCGTACGCTGGAAATCCAAAAGGAATCGACCTGATAATGGTGCAGCAGGTATTGGCCTGCCGTACCGGAAAGTCCCCATAGGATAGCGCCGCCGCTGGCACAGAGATAGCCGCGCAAATAGTGATGTTCTCGCATAATACTCGCTCCTCTTGTAAACTGGCTTTATTGTATCATGTTTTAGGTACCCGGGCCAGGGAAGCATCGTTGACGGCATGTGATATAATAAAGAAAGTCAGCAGGAAGCGCTGGATAGCCATACAGGAAATATGAGAATAAGGGGTGCAGGATATAGAAATGAAAAAGAATACGTATCTTATGGATAGCGAAATATTGCAAATGAGTGCCGGCACGTTAATCTTGGCCATGCGCGATTATCTGAAGGCCAAAAGAGAAGGCAATACGAAAGATATGACGGACCATTTGGAGCTGGCTGAAGCGTGCATACAAGCTATTGGCAAGGATGCCGATTATATTGCCAAGGCCATCATCGATTCGGGAGAACTGCTGGAAGAGGGATTAGAGGAAGTAGAAGAAGAATGCAAGATTAATGTCCCAAAACAGTATAATTAAACAATATGTTTTTTAAAAAATTCTTGACTTTACGTGCACATCTATATAAAATAGTAAGGAAGAACCAGTAAGCAGTCCTGTGAGGCTGTTCTGTTTCGGAAATATGCCTGTACCTTTAATATAGTCCAGAGAGGCTAAAAAGGGACATATGTTACGTATGCCATGACATGACCTTTGCCTTTCGGCAAAGGTCTTTTTTTACAAAGGAGGATTTCCATGGTCAGTATACAGGGGAAAAACCTGTTGGGCTTGCAAGGGGTACCAAAAGAAGAAATCGAATTGGTCCTGCGTGTTGCCAAAAAAATGAAAGAAGTTGTAAACAGCGACAATAAGAAACTGCATTTACTGCAAGGAAAATCCATTGTCAACATGTTTTGGGAACCAAGTACGCGTACGCGCGGCTCCTTTGAAATGGCAGCTAAATACCTGGGTGCCGACGTCATCAACTTTACGCCGAGCGGCAGTTCTATTCAAAAAGGAGAAAGCTTCCGCGATACGCTCCTCACCGTTACGGCCATGGGCGTCGATGCCATCGTTATGCGCCATAAGCAGGAAGGCTCGCCCCTTTTTGCCAGCAAATGCGTATCTCCGGTTATTATTAACGGTGGGGACGGTACGCATGAACACCCGACACAGGCCCTCTTGGATTTATTCACCATTCAGGAAGTAAAAGGCCATATCGATGGCTTAAAGGTCGTTATCGTCGGTGATATTGATCACGGCCGTGTAGCTCGCTCCAATATTTATGGCCTAAAGACAATGGGTGCTGATGTTCATCTCGTTGGCCCGCGTACACTTCTGCAGCCGGAACTGGCAGCTATGGGAGTTACCGTTCACTATGATTTGGATGAAGCACTGGAAGGCGCTGACGTAGTCAATGTGCTCCGTATTCAGCGTGAACGCCAGGGCGTAGGCTTTTTCCCCGGCCCGGGCGAATATAATACGTTCTTTGGCGTCAACCAGAAACGGTTGCAGCATGCCAAGAAGGATGTGCTCATTATGCATCCCGGTCCTATGAACCGGGGGATTGAAATCGATACGGATACCTGCTATTGGACCCAGTCGTCCATCCAGGAACAAGTAAAAAATGGCGTGTCTGTCCGTATGGCTGTATTGTATCTTACGATTATGGGAGGCGATGACGTTGACATTACTCGTTAAAGGCGGCAGAGTAGTAAATCCGGCACTGCAGCAGGATGAAATTTGCGATATTTTGATTACTGATGGAAAAATTGCGGCTGTCGGGAAAAATCTGACGGCAGAAGGCGCAACTGTATTTGATGCGGCAGGTCTCGTCGTTGCACCGGGCTTTATCGATATGCATGTCCATCTGCGCCAGCCCGGCCAGTCGGCTAAGGAAACGGTAGTCACAGGGACGCGGGCAGCCGCTGCCGGTGGCATTACGCGCGTAGCTACCATGCCGAATACGAATCCGGTCATCGATAAAGCGATTATCGTCGAAGGGATGAAATATAAGGCTGAACACGAAGGCGTCGTCAAAGTAGAAGTTATTGGCGCCATTTCAAAAGGCCTGGAAGGCAAAGAATTATCGGCCATGGGCGGCATGGCAAAAGCCGGCGTCGTCGCCTTTTCCGATGACGGGCATTATGTGGAAAGCAGCGATTTCATGCGCAAAGCCATGGAATACGCGAATATGTTCCATAAAATCATTATCGATCACTGCGAAGACGAATCTCTCGTTGCCGGCGGACAGATGAATGAAGGCGTCGTTTCTGCTGAGCTGGGCCTCAAGGGCCGTCCGGCAGCAGCCGAAGATATTGCCGTAGCCCGGGATATCATCCTGTCGGAGCTCACAGATACGCCAATCCACATTGCCCATATCAGCACGAAGGGCGCTGTAGAAATGGTCCGCCAGGCGAAAGCCAAGGGTCTCAAGGTATCGGCTGAAGCAACACCACAGCATTTGATCCTCACCGACGAAGCCCTGCGCTCGTATGAACCGCGCTTCAAGGTCAACCCGCCGCTCCGTTCAGAAGACCATCGCGCAGCCGTTCTGGCCGGTGTTGTTGATGGTACCATCGATGCCATTGCAACGGACCATGCACCGCATACGTGGGACGAAAAGGATCAGGAATTCAGCCTTACGCCGAGCGGTTTTGTCGGCCTGGAAACCAGTGTTGGCGCTATCTTGACGCACCTCTATCATACCGGTGCGGCCGACCTGGCTACGATTGTCCGGGCTATGTCTACGGCACCAGCCCGTCTCTTAGGCCTCGACGCCGGTGTAATCGCCCCGGGCAAGGATGCGGATCTTACGATTCTCGACCTTGATAAAGAATGGGCTGTAGATTCTTCCCAGTTTTACTCTAAGGGAAAATCGTCGGCCTTTGATGAAATGCTTTTCCGCGGCAAAGCAGCGGCGACTATTGTAAATGGTGAAATTGTAATGAAGGACGGTGTAGTCTTACGATGAGAGGATGTCTCGTTTTAGAGAATGGGCAGAAATTTTACGGCCAGTTGCTGATGGATGAACCGGCAGTCGGCGAAGTCGTTTTTAATACAGGTATGACAGGCTATGAGGAAACCTTTACAGATCCGTCCTATGCCGGACAGATCATAACCATGACCTATCCTCTTATTGGCAACTATGGTACGCTGAAAGATATTCAGCAGGCAGACCGTCCCTATGCGGCCGGCTTTATTTTGAGCGAGCTTTGTGACCGTCCCAGTAACTGGCAGAATGAAGGCACACTGGCCTCCTTTATTATGACGCACCGTATTCCCTGCCTCTATGGCGTCGATACGCGTGCTATTACACGGGCTATCCGCAGCCATGGGGTTATGAAAGGCGTCATCGTACCGGAACACATGGCAGACGCCGATGTGCAGGCCCTGCTGGCTACGCCGTTGGAAACGCTTTTGGTTAAGCAGGTAACGCCGAAATCTATCCGGAAAATGGGCGATGGCCGCTTCCACGTAGCCGTTATGGATTTTGGTGCCAAAGCCAATATTCTCAAGAGCCTCGTAAAGAATGACTGCCGCCTGACTGTATTCCCAGCCTATACAAAGGCAGAAGAAGTCCTGGCTGTCAATCCGGACGGCATTTTCTTGTCCAACGGTCCTGGCGACCCACAGGATCTGCCGGAAGTGATTGCCGAAGTAAAAAAACTCATTGGTAAAAAACCTATTTTTGGTATCTGCCTGGGCCATCAGCTCCTGGGCCTTTCCGTAGGCGCCAAGAGCCGCAAACTGGCCTTTGGCCATCGTGGCGCCAACCATCCGGTCAAGGATGTCAAGACCGGCCGGGTTTACATTACATCGCAGAACCACGGCTATGTCATTGACGAAGCGACGCTGCCCTCTGATGCCATTGTGACGCATGTCAACCTGCACGACAATACACTTGAAGGCTTCGCCTATCTGAAATACAATTTCTTTTGTGTCCAATACCATCCGGAAGCATCGCCGGGACCAACAGACAATCTGTATCTCTTTGAACAATTTGTCAGCATGATGGAGGGGAAATAAATGACTGAAGGAATAAAAAAAGTACTTGTTATTGGTTCCGGCCCGATCATCATCGGCCAGGCTGCTGAATTTGACTACGCAGGCACACAGGCTTGCCGGGCTTTGAAGGAAGAAGGCCTGGAAGTCGTCCTGATCAACAGCAACCCGGCTACGATCATGACCGATGAAGATATTGCTGACCGTGTCTACGTTGAACCTATTTCCCTGGATTACGTAACAGAGGTTATTGAAAAAGAACGGCCCGATGGCCTCCTGGCCACACTGGGCGGCCAAGTCGGCCTGAATATGGCTGTAGAGCTGGCAAAAGCCGGCGTATTGGAAAAATACAATGTCCAGTTATTGGGGACACATCTGTCGGCTATTCAGGAAGCAGAAGACCGGGAACTCTTTAAGAAGGCTATGAATGATATTAATCAGCCTGTTCCCGAAAGCGATATCTTTGAAGACGTCCAGTCCGCCATGGATTTTGCTGACAAGATCGGCTATCCGATCATCGTCCGTCCGGCTTATACCTTAGGCGGCACCGGCGGTGGTATTGCTCATGACGATGACGAACTCTTCATGATTGCTACGCGCGGCATTAAACTCAGCCCGATCAATCAGATTCTCGTCGAACGGTCCGTTGCCGGCTGGAAAGAAATCGAATACGAAGTCATGCGCGATAAGGCTGATAACTGCATTATCGTCTGCAACATGGAAAATATCGACCCTGTAGGTATTCATACGGGCGACTCTATTGTCGTAGCGCCGAGCCAGACTCTGAATGATTTGCAGTACCAAATGCTGCGTACGGCATCTTTGGCGATTATCCGGCGCTTGAAGATTGAAGGCGGCTGCAATGTCCAATATGCTCTCGATCCGAACAGCAACCAGTACTATGTCATCGAAGTCAATCCCCGTGTCAGCCGTTCGTCTGCCTTGGCTTCTAAGGCGACAGGCTATCCTATCGCAAAGGTAGCTGCCAAAGTAGCGACAGGCCTGACGCTGGACCAGATTACCAATGCCGTTACAGGCAAAACAACAGCCTGCTTTGAACCGACGCTTGATTACTGCGTCGTGAAGTTCCCGCGCTGGCCTTTTGAAAAATTCGCCCTGGCCGACCGTACGTTAGGTACACAGATGAAGGCGACTGGCGAAGTCATGTCTTTGGACCGCTGCTTTGAAGGGGCGCTCCTCAAAGCTGTCCGCTCCCTGGAAATTGGCGTCAACTACCTGAGCCTGAAGAAGCTCGAATCGAAATCCCTCATTGAAATTGCAGAGCTTCTGCAGAAACAGGATGATGAACGGATTTTCGTCGTTACACAGGCCCTGCGCCTCGGCATTAGTGCTGAAAAAATTCATTACATTACGGGCTACGATATGTGGTTCTTGAAGAAGATTAAGAACATCGTCGACCTGGAAGAAAACCTGCGCCGTAACAACCTGACAGCAGAAAACGTTCAATTGGCTAAACGTTACAGCATGCCTGATGCGGTCATTGCAGGCTTTACAAATAAGACGGAAGAACAGGTTCGCCAGTTCCGGGAACGCCTGAATATTCGCCCGACCTTCAAGATGGTCGATACCTGTGCTGCTGAATTCGAAGCGGCTACACCGTATTATTACTTGTGCTATGCGACGGAAGACGAAGTAAAACCCTTGGGCAGCAAGAGTGTCATCGTTCTTGGCTCGGGCCCGATCCGCATCGGCCAGGGCATCGAATTCGACTATTGCTCTGTTCACTCGGCTTGGGCACTGCGTCATGCCGGCATGAACAGCATCATCGTCAATAATAACCCGGAAACAGTCAGCACGGACTTTGATACGTCGGACAGCCTCTATTTTGAACCGCTGACAGTAGAAGATGTCATGGCCGTTGTAGATAAAGAAAAGCCCGTTGGCGTTATCTGCCAGTTTGGCGGCCAGACTGCCATCAATTTGGCGGCTCCCTTGGCAAAACGGGGCGTTACGGTCCTCGGTACCTCTGTCGACGGCATGGACCGGGCAGAAGACCGGGAACGCTTTGATGAACTCCTGTCTAAATTGAATATTCCCCGTCCCGATGGCCGTATCGCCACGAGCGATAAAGAAGCCATGTCTGTTTCTAAGGAATTGGAATTCCCGCTCATCGTTCGTCCTTCGTACGTTCTTGGTGGCCGGGCCATGGAAATCGTCTATACGGAAAAAGAATTGGAACGGTACCTGCGTGAAGCCGTTATTGCTTCGCCGGATCATCCAATCCTGATCGATGAATACATGGTAGGCCGTGAAGTAGAAGTCGATGCTATTTCTGATGGCAAAGACGTATTCATTCCAGGTATTATGGAACAGGTAGAACGGGCCGGCGTACACTCGGGTGACTCCATTGCCGTCTATCCGCCACAGCACCTGGACGATGCACTGATCGACCAGATTGTCGATTACACGACGCGCATCACACTGGAACTGCAGGTCAAAGGCGCCGTCAATATCCAGTTCGTCGTTTCCCGCGGTAAACTGTACATCATTGAAGTAAACCCCCGTTCGAGCCGTACGGTACCGTTCCTTAGCAAGGTAACGCACGTACCGATGGTCGAACTGGCTACACGTATTGCCTTAGGCGAAACCCTGGCCGGTATGGGCTATCCGAACGGTCTCATGCCGCCAAAACCGCATGTAGCTGCTAAAGCACCGGTATTCTCCTTTAGCAAGATCGGCTTAGCCGAAATTGCCCTGGGACCGGAAATGAAGTCGACCGGTGAAGTCATGGGGATTGGCAAGACCTATTCGGAAGCACTCTATAAAGCCGTTAATGGCGCTAAGATGAAGATTCCTGCCGGTGGTACGATCCTCGTTACGGTGGCAGACCGTGACAAGGAAGAAGCACTGCAATTGGCACGGGGCTTCCAGGAATTGGGCTATCATGTCATCGCCACAGCGGGTACAGGCAAATATTTTGCCGAACAGGGCTTCCCTGTGGATGTCGTCAAGAAGATCCATGAAGGCGGCCAAAATATTGCTACGCTTATCCGCAACGGTAAAATCGACCTCGTCGTCAACACGCTGACCTTCGGTAAGCATCCGGAACGAGATGGCTTTAACCTGCGCCGTATGGCCGTCGAATTGGCCGTACCCTGCCTGACGTCTCTCGATACAGCACGGGAAGTATTGCGCGTCTTTGCCAATAAGGGCAAGGGCCAGGGCTATCATCACGTAGCAGCTCTGCAGGATTACGATCAGGACTAACCCTATATAGTATGAATGCTGCCGGTTCTACAGAGGCAGCAGCAGAGGAGCCTGGAGTACAACTAGTGTATTTCAGGCTCCTTAATTTTTTTAAAAAAAGGTCTTGCATTTTCGGATAAGTCATGCTATACTTATCAAGTCGTCAGAACTGAGATAACTAATCCTTAAGAGATGAGTTGAAAAAAGTTTTGAAAAGATATTGACAGAAGGTAAGTTATGATATATAATCAACTACGTTCTGTTGAACGAGCCGACGTAGCTCAACTGGTAGAGCAACTGACTTGTAATCAGTAGGTTGTAGGTTCAAGTCCTATCGTCGGCTCCAATATGGTGGGATTCCCGAGTGGCTAAAGGGAGCAGACTGTAAATCTGCCGGCGTTCGCCTTCGATGGTTCGAATCCATCTCCCACCACCATTAATGTCGCGGGGTGGAGCAGTTGGTAGCTCGTCGGGCTCATAACCCGAAGGTCATAGGTTCAAGTCCTATCCCCGCTACCAAATTTTTTAATAGAAGCGTTGAACGGTCATAGCTTTAATAGTTTATGCTGTTGTAGCTCAGTCGGTAGAGCGTATCCTTGGTAAGGATAAGGTCACCGGTTCAATCCCGGTCAATAGCTCCACATGGCGGCTTAGCTCAGTTGGCTAGAGCATGCGGTTCATACCCGCAGTGTCCAGAGTTCGAATCTCCGAGCCGCCACCACACCAAAATAACCCCGTTTTCGGGGTTATTTGCATATCCGCTTGTAAATTCCTTGAAAATTATAGGTTTTTGCAGGATTTTGTGAGAAAATGTAGTATACTTACTATGGGTTAGGTTATTTTTTCCTAAAAAGGAGGAAAACTGTATTATGGCAAAAGAACATTACGAAAGAACTAAACCGCATGTTAACATTGGCACCATCGGTCACGTTGACCATGGCAAAACGACTCTGACGGCTGCAATCACGAAAGTACTCTCCGAAAAAGGCTATGCCAAATTCGAAGACTATGCTGATATCGATAAAGCACCGGAAGAACGTGAACGTGGTATTAC
>NZ_JAQDBC010000053.1:0-11482 GCF_027681725.1 Caecibacter sp. AF58-12pH5A
AACGCATCTTCTTTTATGATACCTAAAAAAACTTACACACTTAACTTGACAAACCCTTTTTGTCGTTGTTCAAATAAAAAACTGGCATTTAAACAGGCAATTTTTGTGATTGCCTGCTTTTTTTTGTCCTAAAAGGTACTTAACGATAGTCATTCTGTCCTGTTACTCTTGAAAGCTATTTTTTCAGGAGGTGTCTATCATGACGGACAAACAGAAACAACAGATTATCACCTTACGCCGCAACGGGGCAGGGTATGGAACTATAGCCAGCCAATTAGGTGTTTCCATCAACACGGTGAAGTCGTTCTGCCGACGGCACAGCCTGGTAGCCAAAACAGCCGGGGCAGTCTGTGAGCAGTGCGGAAAGTCCATTGCCCAGAATCCGGGGCGGAAACGGAAACGTTTCTGCTGCGATGCCTGCCGGAACAAGTGGTGGAACGCACATCTGGAGCTGGTGAAGCGGAAGGCAGTCTACACCTATACCTGTCCGGCTTGCGGGAAGGGATTCATGGTCTACGGCAACAGCCATCGGAAGTTCTGCTCCCATGCCTGCTATATTGCTTATCGGTTTGGGGATGTACGCCATGGATAAGAGGTCGTTTCAAAATGAAACAACTTTCCAGGTGACAATGCATCTGGCAAGGAAAATGATGGCGGCAAAGCTCATCACAGAGAAGGAGTACCGGGTGAATATACCGATACGATTTTGCCATGTGCACGGACTTTTTTTACCACTCTGCCGCAGTTATTTGACCATCCTTCCGGAAGTATTTGCCACCCTGCTCAATAACTCTCATACTGAAGATAGCACACGGTTCTCGTGTGACTTTAGTATAAGGGGGTCCTCATATGACGGATTACCGAAAGATTCTTATGCTGCGAAGCAAGGGGTGCACTCAACGCGGGATAGCTTTAACCAAAGTTGCTTCTCGCCCAACCATCAGTGCAGTCTACAAGGCTGCAGACCAACAAGGCATTAGCTGGCCGCTGGATTCCAGCATCACTAATGCTGAATTGGAAACAATATTATTTCCAAGAAAGAGCATGACCAAAGTTTTTTATGTTGAACCAGACTATCCCTACATCCATCGGGAACTAGCAAAATCTGGTGTAACGATGACGCTTTTATGGGAAGAATATTGCAGACAGTGCTACGAGACTGGCAAAACGCCTTATATGAGTACACAATTTGCAGAGAAATACCGAAAATGGGCCCGGGTGACCAAAGCCACCATGCGTATTCAACATAAACCTGGCGATGCCATGCAGGTCGACTGGGCTGGGGATACTCTTCCCATATATGACCCGGTAACCGGCAGTACAAGCCCGGCTTATCTCTTTATTGCCACCTTGCCGTGCAGTTATTATACCTATGCAGAAGCTTGCGACGATATGAAAACTGAGAACTGGCTGAACTGCCATATACACGCCTTCAAGTTTTATGGTGGTGTTCCTCGGCTTCTAATTCCTGACAATTGCAAAACTGCAACCACGTCTAATACTAAGTATGAAACAATCCTAAACCGCAGTTACCAGGAATTGGCTGAACATTATGGTACGGCAATTGTACCAGCCCGTGTGCGCAGGCCTAAGGATAAAAGCTCCGCAGAAGCTTCTGTGCGTTTTGCTGAAACCTGGATTCTTGCTGCCTTACGTTCAAGGAAATTCTTTTCCCTTCATGAAATGAATGAGGCTATTGCGGAAAAACTTAAAGAAATGAACAACCGCCCCTTTAAGCAGATGGCAGGCTCCCGCTACAGTGCCTATATGGAAGAAGAAAAGCAATATATGCTTCCTCTGCCACCTACAGATTTTGAGGCTGCTGTTTGGTCGGTAGCCAAAGTTCCCAATGATTATCTTATTTCAGATGGCAAGAACAAATATTCAGTCCCTTACAACTTGATTGGCGAAAAGGTAGACATTCGGGTGACAAAGACTACTGTAGAAGTATTCTTCCACGGCAGCCATGTTGCCAGCCACCGTCGTTTGCGGACCGTCCAGAGAGATCCGCTGGTAAACCTAGAGCACATGCCCCTTGCACACCAAAGGTACCTGACCTACAATGCGGATGATTTCACTCGTTGGGCAACGACTGTTGGTCCCATGACAGAAAAGACTGTGCAGTATTTCCTTACCAGCGGAAAGGCCCCAGAACAGGGCTATAAAGCCTGCTCCAGCCTTAGGAAATTGGAAGAACGTTACGGGAAAGTACGGCTTGAAAACGCTTGTGGACGTATTTTCGCCTACAAGGCCACTCCGTCCGTCCGTAACGTCAGCAGTATTTTAAAAAATGACCAAGATAAACCTGTTAAAAACGCTCCGCAGAAAAAGCCAGCCGCAGCAAACAACTACGGAATTACACGCGGTGCCTCGTATTTCAGTAAGGATAGAGGTGGCCGCCAATGATAGACCAGGAAACCGTAGAGATGCTTAGGAAGATGAGAATGACCGCTATGGCGGATGAATTATCCCACCAATTACAAGACTCAACCTTTAATGAGCTTGGCTTTGAGGAACGATTAGGACTGATGGTGACTGCCGAATGGAACCGACGCCAAACGAATACAGTACAGCGCCTCATTAAGAATGCAAATTTTTCTGCCCCAGCTGCCGCAGTAGAAGAAATTGAGTACTACGAAGATAGAGAGTTGGATAAAGCACAGATTTTACGCCTATCCAGCTGCAAATTTGTAGACGAGGGACACCATATTATTCTGGAAGGAGCTTCTGGCAATGGTAAAACCTACATTGCCTGTGCTCTTGGTAACGCTGCCTGCCGACGATTCAAGAAAGTACGATATATTCGTATGCCAGAATTGCTGGATGAGTTGAATATTGCCCGAAGCGGCGGTGAATTAAAGAAATGCCTGTCCAATTACAAAAAAGTTGATTTGCTCATTTTGGATGAATGGCTTATACGCCCCCTAACACCGCAGGAAAGTTATGATCTATTAGAAATTGTAGAAACTCGTTGCCAACGTTCTATGATTTTCTGCACCCAGTACAGCACAGATGGCTGGTATACCAGGATTGATTCGAACCCCGAATCTGCAAGCCCTGTGTCTGATGCTATTATGGACCGCATTATCCATAACTCATACGTAATTATGGTTGAAGGCCGTATCTCAATGAGAGAACGGTATGGCCTGAAAGCAACTCAAAGCTAAAGCTTATCTATACTTTAAAGAAAACTAAATAACCAGCTCTGCCGGCTCAACCATCCGGCAGAGCTTTTGGCCGAATCCCTTAATGGCCTACTAGTGCGGTGGGGTGGTAAAAGAATTCCGAGAAGGTGGTAAAAAAAGTCCGTGCAGACGGTAAACTTACGCCGATTTATGCACCGGGATTTCGAACAGGCGATGATTCGCCAATATCAGCCATTTTCAGGAGAATTATACACTTGATAATTGTATCAAACAGAGTGATATATAGTGTCGAAAGGAGCTGATTTGATGCGGACTATCCGTAAGATTGAACGAAGTATACCGAATTTAAGACAGCGCAAAAAAGTCGCAGCCTATGCCCGCGTATCCGTGGACTCGGAACGGATGCATCATTCCCTATCGGCACAGGTCAGCTATTACAGCAGCCTCATACAGAAGAACCCGGAGTGGGAATATGCCGGGGTATATGCTGACTACGGTATTTCCGGGACAAGGATAAAGAAACGGCAGGAATTCCAGCGGATGTTAGAAGATGCCGAAGCTGGGCAGATAGATGTTATCTTGACCAAGTCCATCCAGCGTTTCGCCCGCAATACCTTGGATCTTCTGCGCACGGTACGCCACTTGAAAGAGATTGACGTTGAAGTGTGGTTCGAAAAGGAAAATATCCATACTCTGAGCGGCGAAGGTGAGTTGATGCTGACAATCCTTGCATCCTTTGCCCAGGAAGAAAGCCGGTCCATCAGCGAGAATATAAAATGGCGTGTGCAGAAACGGTTCCAACAGGGCATGCCGCCTGCAAAGTTCTTTATATATGGCTATCGATGGGAAGGGGATAAACTCGTAATTGTTTCTGAAGAAGCAGCTGTTGTAAAGCGAATATATCAAAATTTTCTTGACGGAAAATCACGGGTTGAGACAAGACGGGAGCTTGCGGCGAAGGGCATCAAAACTAGGCATGGTAATAACTGGGGTGATCCCAGCATCAAGCAGGTACTTACCAATATTACCTATACCGGTAATCTCCTGCTTCAGAAAACATATATAGAAGATCCTATTACTAAAAAAAAACGGAAAAACCGTGGCGAGAGAACAAAGTATTTTGTCGAAAATACTCATGAAGCTATTATTGATAAGAAAACGTTCGATTATGTACAGAAGGAAATGGCACGTCGGTGCAAATTAGGGGCATTTGCCAATAAGTCATTGCATACGACGTGTTTTACAGGAAAAATCAAATGCGGCGTTTGTGGAAAAAGTTATGTCAGTAGCAAACGGAAATATAAAGGGTGGCATATCGGGTACTGGGGATGCACATCCCATAAATATAAGGGAAAAAACTGTGGCGCAAAAGGAACTATCCCACAAATTGTGCTGGAACGGGAATGTACGGCTGTCCTTGGACTGCAGGCTTTTGATGAAAACATATTCCTTGAAAAAGTTGATACCATTACTGTGCCGGAATATCGTGTCATGGTATTTAACATGAAAGATGGCCGAAAAATTATCCGGCACTGGGAATCAACTGCAAACAAGGATCACTGGACGGAAAAACTCAAGGACAAGC
Organism: Caecibacter sp. AF58-12pH5A; assembly: GCF_027681725.1. Taxonomy (NCBI): domain Bacteria; kingdom Bacillati; phylum Bacillota; class Negativicutes; order Veillonellales; family Veillonellaceae; genus Caecibacter; species Caecibacter sp. AF58-12pH5A. The sequence goes on from NZ_JAQDBC010000053.1 coordinate 4,732, forward strand.
AAAGGGTTTGGACGAAGCAGTACCGGATGAGCGGGAAATCGAAGCGGTATTCTGCTTTTACAGATCGGATTCTATGCGTTCAATGTAACATCTGCTTCAAACGCTGCCTGGACAAGCGAAAAAACGGGAAAGTTGCTTACTGGCGGTGCAAGATCTCGGGAAAATCCTGCAAGGTTCCGGGTATACGGGAAGAACCATTGAAGCAGATCGCAGCAACGGTGCTTGGCTTGCCAGCATTTGATGATGCTGTGTTTCGGAATCAGATAGACCATATTGAAACTGGAAAAACGGATGAGCTGACATTTTGTTTTACCGATGGCAGGAGAACAAGCTGCCGCTGGCCACCGGTTAAAACGGGAAATTGCTGAATACATGAAGGGAGGTGGAAACTATAGTGGAAGCGCGAAGAGTACATACCATTCCGGCAGTCATCAGTCGCTACACCGCAGAACCCATCAATAGCCACCGGAAACGGAGAGTGGCCGGTTATGCCCGTGTATCGACAGATCATGAAGATCAGGTGACAAGCTATGAAGCACAGGTTGATTATTACACCTCGTATATTAAGGGCAGGAACGACTGGGAGTTTGCCGGTATATACACGGATGAAGGAATCTCGGCAACCAATACCCGTCACCGTGACGGGTTCAATGCGATGGTAAGGGATGCGCTGGATAATAAGATTGACCTTATTATTACAAAATCCGTCAGCCGGTTTGCCAGAAATACCGTGGACAGTCTGACGACGGTACGCAAGCTCAAGGACAAGGGCATCGAGATATATTTTGAGAAAGAAAACATCTGGACGCTTGACGCCAAGGGCGAACTACTCATCACCATTATGAGTTCCCTGGCACAGGAAGAAAGCCGGAGCATCTCGGAAAACGTTACCTGGGGCCATCGGAAGCGATTCGCTGACGGGAAGGTGTGTGTGCCGTTCGGCCATTTCCTTGGCTATGATCGGGGGTCAGACGGGAATCTGGTCGTCAACCGGGAGCAGGCCAAGACGGTAAAACTGATTTACCGCTTGTTCCTGGACGGGTATACCTTCCACTCCATTGCCAGGGAGCTGACTGCCAGAGGGCTGGAAACCCCGGCGAAAAAGAAACGCTGGTATCCGCGGACGGTAGAGAGCATCCTGACGAATGAGAAATACAAGGGCGATGCCCTGTTGCAGAAGCGGTTTACCGTCAACTTCCTGACCAAAGAAATGAAAGCGAATGAAGGGGAAGTGCCGCAGTACTATGTGGAAAATAACCACGAAGCCATCATCAGCCCGCAGGTCTTCGACTGGGTGCAGGAAGAAATCAAGCGGCGGCGTGAAGGCAGGGGACGTTACAGCGGCGTATCCATCTTCTCCAGCAAGATTAAATGCGGCCAGTGCGGCGGCTGGTACGGGGCAAAGGTCTGGCACTCGACCGATAAGTACCGCAGAACCATCTACCGATGCAACGACAAGTTCAAGAGCCATTGCAAGACACCGCATCTGACAGAAGATGATATTAAGGAAGTCTTCATCCGGGCCGCCAATCAGCTCATCGAAAACAAAGCTGATATCCTTAACAGCATCACCCTGCTGAAGGAACGGCTTACCGATACAGAAGCCCTGGAAGAGGAGCGGGACAAGCTCAGCACAGATTTGAACCTGCTGGCCGACAAGGTGCAGCATCTCATAGCCGAGAATGCGCGGGTCGCGCAGAACCAGGATGATTACGACCAAAAGTACAGCGAGCTGGTCAGCCGATATGAAGCGGCGAAGAAGCAGTATGACAAGACCTGTGATGACATCCAATATCGCAAGGCCCGGAGTCGTCAGATGGACAGCTTCATCAAGGAGCTTCAGGAGCAGGAACTCATCAAGGAGTTCGATGCCAGGCTGTGGGGCAGCCTGGTGGACTTCATCACGGTGTACAGCAAAGACGATATCCGGGTGACCTTCAAGGACGGAACGGAAATAAAAGGATGAATATTGACAGGAATTTGGCATGGCGTCTGTTCATATATTCTCAAAGAACATGTTGAACGTACAAAAGTGTGGTGAAAAATATATGGCATGGACACACATAATTATGATAAAATAAAAAAGACATAAGATCTGATGGGAAACAAGAAACACATAAATGACCGAGGTACAGGGCTTTTGCCCTTTTATACTTGTTTAGAGTTGGAAGGTTGCTGCTAATTCGTTTAAGTTGTTGAGTATTGTTTAACCCAACGGTCAAGAGTACAAATTAATAGAAATGGAGTGATTTTATGAAGAGAAACGTAAAACTGATGCTTATGGCACTGGAAATCGGCACAACTGTCTTGTGGGGGGGTACTTATGCTTATGCTGATTATGATCCAGCAACGAACACGGACACATTGACCAATCAGATGGTCAGTAATACTCGTGGAGATACCACTAAGGGGGACTTTAAATCCTATAATTATCCTGACCGGAATTTAGTGATTAATTGGACGGACAATTCTCGTGGTGATGGGGCGGCTATACGGGATGCCGAGGTAAATGCAAAAAATCTTACTATCAATGCTAATTTCTCAGGGAATGAACGGACAGATAAAGGCGTTATCAGTGATGCAGCCACCCATATTAAGGTCAGCGGTGATATCAATATCGCTACCAATAATGACAGTGTATATACGGAAGGGAAAGGGACAACAACGATTGAGGGATTCAAGAACCTGAACATTACTTCCTCTATCGCTGGGTACGGATTGGTGGATAATGGCGGCGGTATCACCGTCAGTGGCGGAACAGGAAGTTCTGTTACGATTAAAAACTCTGGTCTTGCCGGGGATGCACATCCCACCGTAGGCAATTCTCTATGGACAGGAAGGGGTAGTGCGTTAGGAAAGGGCATTACAGTTAAGGCAGATAAAATTCAAATACAATCAGATAATAAATCCATTTTTGCCGGACAAGGGGAAGGCGGAGAAAAATTTACTGTTGATCTGAATGCCCATGCTGTGGATGTAACAGGTACTATTTCAGGAATAGGTGGGGATATCTTTATTAATTCTGATACTAATGGAACTGTCACACTGTCTTCTGCCAATAAAACAGAAAATGGTTGGCCCAGTGGTGAACAAAGTATTGATTTGATGAGCAATGATACAAGTGGCTCTAACCTGACAATTAATAAAAATGCTAGAGGATTGGTTCAGATCTTAGGTAAAATACAGGTAGGCGGGGAGGACAGTTCCGTTCTTGCCAATATGACCGGCGATGGCTCTTTTGTCAATACTAGAGCGGATGGAACGAATAGCAGCCAATTCTGGAAAGATGCCATTGAAGCGTATAGCGGCGGTACCGTCACACTGAATATGAGTGGAAACAATTCCTATATTCGTGGAGATATGAATTCCGGAGATGACGGGAACATTACTGTCAATGCGACAGGGGACAATTTTACCATGAGCCGATCGTATACAGGAGACCCTATTTATGAAAACAGCTTACTGAAAGTAACTTCGGGGGCTACTGCTAATATTCTGATATCAGGGGATAATGGCAAAGTAGATGGGAATATCAGGGCAGTGGAGAAAGGGAATATCCAGATGGATATGTCTGGGGAAAATATGGCCTTTACAGGGGACGTAGAAGCTGCTTGGAATCCGGATGATACAAGAAGTACTGATGATCAGGCTTCTATTACCGCCAACTTTTCCGGGGCTCATGCATCAATGACTGGGAGTATTCGCGCTAAGACAAGCACTAGTAATGTTATGGTTAATTTTTCCGGAGAGAATGGAAACTTGACAGGGGATGTAGAATCCGTTTCCGGAGAGAATGGAAACTTGATAGCGTGTGTAGAATCCGTAGGAAATAATATAGATTACAGATCGAGGTCATCATGGCAGTCTGAAATTTATGAAGGAAATACAGTCAATCTGAATATTTCTGGTGCTCATGCATCACAGAAAGGGAATTTGAAGGCAGAGGGAAACAATACTCTGAATGCTGTGTACTCCGGTGAAGGGGCTTCTCTCACCGGCAATGCAGATAACAGTGGCACTATGAATCTGACCTTTACCAACCAGTCTGCCATGATCGGGGACATGACTAATGGGAAGAAAGTTTATGAAGATGTTTATTATCAACCGCTGAAGACGGTTGAGGGGAAACTGAAGGTGGATTTCAATCAGGCTTCTGTCTGGACTGGCAATCTGACCAGTACGACTGGGAGTGCGGAGGCAGTACTGCAGAATAGTAGCCGCTGGACAGGAAACTTGGATGCACAGGCAGCGGATGGGGCCACTCGTATTGCGCTGCAGAGTGGCAGTGCGTGGATAGGTGCAGCAAAGGGGAATGGGGATATTTCCCTTTCAGGAAATTCTCTGTGGAAATTGACCGGTGACAGCGAAGCCTATGGGGTTAAACTGGACAAAGGCAGTATCATATCCATGGAAGGATCTGCAGCTAAATTGGAAACAGGAGATCTTGGCGGAACCGGCGGCCAATTCCAGATGGATTTACGATATGGAAGTGATGATGTAGACTCTTACCGTGATGGCAGCAGCAGTGATTTTGTGCTGGCCCATGGCGGTGCAGGCAGTACATATACAGTGGCAATGACATCAGACAGTAGTGTTAACGGGATGAAGGACGGAAGCAAGCTGTATTTTGCCTCTACGGCGCCCGATACTTCATCATTCAAAATGAATCAGGCTGTTCAGATCCAGAATTATAAAAAGATATATAATAAAAATTTGGTAGTAAAGAAAGAAACTGATACGGTTAATCCAGATTATGAAGGATATGATGACTGGTTCTTAACGCCTGACAGCCATAGCGGAAACAATGGTAATACCATAAACCCGAATGGCACTGTGCCCGGATCTGCTTATAATGCAGCATTTGCCATCTGGAGAGATGATGACACGTTGTTGAAACGGTTGGGAGAACTGCGATATAACCAGGAAGACCAGGGAATCTGGGCGCGTGTTATCAATAAACGGCTGGAACGGGATGGCCGTCACAGCTTCCATGGTAATTACAAGACATTGCAAGTGGGTTTAGATAAAGAAAAGACAACAGCCCATAATGGAAAGTGGTATTATGGAGGAGCAATCTCTCATTTGTGGGGAGATACTGATTATACAAACGGCCATGGTTCGCAAAAATCCACAGATCTTTCTTTATATGCCACCAATATTCGACCCCATGGACATTATCTGGATTTAGTTGCTCGTCTTGGACGAATTGATTCTGATTATACTACCTCCTATGGGGATCATGGAGAATTTGAAAACTGGGGCAGCAGTATCAGTGCCGAATATGGTCGGAAAAAGATGCTGAGCCATGGTTGGGCTGTTGAGCCACAGGTACAGATGACCTATAATTATTTGTGGGGAGATGATTATACTACCAGAAATGGAGCCAGTGTACAGCAGGATAATGCTGACAGCTTGGTAGGCCGATTAGGGTTTGTGTTGAGCCGAGAACTCCAGCAGAAAACTAAGAACCCAAGCCGAGTATATATGAAAGCGTCTATCTTACATGATTTTTTGGGAACTACAGGAAACCGTATCATGGATGATGTGACATTTACAGATAATGACGATTTGGGAGATACCTGGTATTTAGTCGGTATTGGGACAAATATCCATCTTTCTAATAATACACAATTCTATTTTGATGCAGAACGGAGTTTTGGGGCTGATGTAAATATGAAGTATCGTTTTAATGCAGGGCTTCGCTTTGAATTCTGATCAAGAGGGAAAAAGCACATTTGAATTTATTGGTACATTTGTGTTAGTATTGCTTTTGGAACAGCAGCTATTTCAAGGGCTAAAGTTAAAGTCGTGGACGAAATGCTTATGCCAGCTTATTTTGCGACAGCTTTTGCTTTTGAAATTTCTATCGTGGTTAGGGCTTATTCCATTGGTAATATATCTGGTCGTCATGTAAATCCGGCGGTATCTCTTGGTGTAATTCTATTCAGGAAGACAAACGGACGGGATTTCATTGGCTGTGTTATTGTCCAGCTTTTAGGTGCTATTTCATAGAGTTGCTGGCTGAAGCATATAATAAATAATAATTGTAAAATTTGTATGATGCTGGAGATTGCAGATGTTGTTCAATCTCCAGCTTTTGGTTAAAAAGAGGATGTCAGGTGATGAACGTATCAATGCACCCCCTGTGTGCATATTCCAGATAATCGTTGCTTTGTATCAAAGTCGTACTCCTTTGGGACGTAATGACGTTGGGATTGATACAAAACAACAAAAAGTGTGCATAGCGTGAAAGCACAGAAAATATGGGTAGTTTGTGAACTGGCTCAATAAGCTGGTTCTTTTTTATGCCTTGAATTGGTTGGATATGATAAATAATAATCGACATGTAATATAAGAAATGCATACGGCATTAACGATTGCAAGTATGTATTTGTAAGAATATAGGGGAGTGTAAAATGAAGTGCGTAAGTTAGTAAATTGGTTACCGGTAACTTACACACTTCATTTTACACTCCCTTTTAAACAGGTAAAAACATTGGTGAAAATTGCCGATTTAACGGAGCAGGAACTTAAAATTTTATTTGAAAAATTCAGTGAAGTATCCCGGATAGATAGTTTAACGGGATTATATAATCGCAGATATTTTTGGGAAACTTTTTCAAAAGTATGGGAACAATCTATTGAGCATAACTTTGTGGTTTCATTATTAATGATCGATATTGATTATTTTAAAAAGGCTCTGTCACAACAAATGGTTGATTTTGACGAGAAATAGCGTATAATAATAGTA
>NZ_JAQDBC010000054.1:0-11076 GCF_027681725.1 Caecibacter sp. AF58-12pH5A
ATGCAGCAATACGATGTTGCTTATTGAATCGATTTACACAAAACTCTTGACACACCCCAAACCCCTGATTTTATCGGCTTTCCAGCCGCCCCGTTCCTGCCTGAAGGAGCGGTTTTTTTGTATCGTTTCAAAGAAAAAATCATATAAAAAATAGAGACAGAATAAGAATAAGAAGAGAATAAGAATAAGAGGGAGAGAAGAAAAAGAAAGAGAAAAAGAAAGAGAAAAAGAAGGAGAGGGAGAAGAGATAAGAAAAATAATAAAAGAATAAAACAGAGGGAGAAAAACAGGAGAATAGACATAATTATAAATTATTTATAAAATATTGCCGTTTTTGTTTCCAAAATCGCTTTCAGAATCCCCCTATATAGCAAGGGGAAATTTAGGCCCGCAAAAAGCGAAAAGTTTAAACATTTTATAAACAATGCAGAAAAACGCCGTTTTACCTTTACACTTTTGATTTCAGAATCCCCCTATATAATAGAGGGGTAAATTTTCAGACTGTTTAGGAGGTACGTTCTCATGTCCAAAAAAATCCACTGGTTCAAATTTCATATCGAATTGATGAGTGATCCGCGCATTCTCTGCTTAATCGCCGAACGCAACGGCGAAGCCTATTTCGTTTTCTTCCTGCACCTCGTCAAGCTGGCCTGTGCCTTGCGTGATCAGGGCTACGTCTATGCCATGAAAGGCAAAGCCATGACTGTCCGGCAGCTCGCCATAGGCTACCATCGCAACGCCCGCTTTATCGGTAAAGCCCTGGACCTGCTGGAAGCATACGAACTGATCCAGCGCGACGACCAAGGCGTCATCAAAATCAACCGCTGGAACGAACTCCAAGGCGTTGATACGGGAAAAGACACGACAAAACCAGCCAAGAAAAAGAAAAGCACTACTCAAAAGGCAGCACCTGAACAGACAGTACCGGTCTGCCCAAACCCCGGCGCCCACGACGTAACTGTCATTCCCATAACCGCCTTAGAGCAAGCCTATGACGCCTCACACAGCCCAGCTGAACCGGAATCGGACAGAGAAACCGTTCCTGCTGACTATAGACAAAACCAAAGCGAAAACACCTATGACCTGAAACAACAGGACCATAGCCAAAACGAAACCACAGCAAATGACTACACCGCAAGCACCGGCCCAGACTATGCCTGGCAGGAAGCCGAAGCGGACGACTATATAGCAGGCGAATACCCTGAGTATACGTGGGACGAAGGCGAAGCGGACAACTACACAGGAAGCGTATACCCTGAGTATACGTGGAACGAAGGTGAACCGGACCTCTACAGCCAAGCCAATCACCCGGACTATGCCCAAAATGAGGCTGAACCTGCGGCTGACACCCAAACAGCAGCACCGGACCCGGAGAAAAGCGAAGCCGTACAAGCCTACATCAAAGCCTTCGGCTCCATTACGCCCGAAACAGCCAGGGAACTCATGGAACTCGAACAGGAAGAAGACTCCTTCTACGTAGTAGGCGCCACGTGGATTGCTTCCTACGGCGGCCACGACAGTGTAGACTACATTGCAGGCCTCCTCGAAAAGAATAAAAAAAGAAACGAGCCCGGCCAAGACGCACTACGCCTGGCCGGCTAGGCGCCTCCTGCAGGCCTGTTTCTGCAGAGGGACAAAGGTACACATAGCGAATTGCGTCTCTTCCCATGGCTACGCCTATTTGGTAAAATAAATGAAAACATAATTTATCATAACAAGGAAATGAAGGAGTAGCGTATGGGACAAGAAGGAAATATCCATATGGGATTGAGCGTGAAGGCGATGATTTTCCATAATGGCAAGATGCTGCTGTTACAAAAAAATGATCCTGAAGGGAAGCATCCGTGGGAGCTGCCTGGCGGCGGCTTGTGTCGTGATGAGGATTTTTTGGCGGCTCTGCGCCGGGAAGTGCAGGAGGAGACGGGCCTTGCGCCGCATATATTGGCAGTAGCCGGTACGTGGTGCTATCAAAAGAAGGACGGACAGTTCCTCAATGGTGTCATTTTTACGGCTCTTTCCCAGACGGAAGACGTAGTGTTGTCTTCTGAGCATTGTGCGTATCGCTGGGTGCAGCCTGAAGAGGCAGGGGCGTATCCCTTGCAGGAATCGCTGCGCGCTTCGTTCCGGCAGATGCGCCGGTATGATTATGAGCGGCAGGAGCTGCTCTTGCAGGCTGTCTTGGCAGGTGTAGCCGATGAATAAAGATGCACAGCAGAAGGCTCCCTTTGCAGACGCTTTGGACGCGTACTGCCGGCTCCACATGGTGCCCTTCCATACGCCGGGCCATAAACTGGGACACGGTGCGCCGCAGCGGCAGCGGGACCTTTTTGGCGAGGCCTTGCGCAGTGACCTGGGCCTCATGTATGCCCTGGATGACCTCTTTCAGCCGGAAGGCCCCTTGAAAGAAGCCATGGATCTGGCTGCCGATTTGTACGGGGCCGGGAGAACTTTTTTCTCCATCAACGGTACGACGGCCTGTATTGAGGCCATGATTCTGGCGGTCTGCCAGCCCGGTGACACCATCTTGATTCCCCGTGAAGCCCACCGCAGCGTCATGAGCGGCCTCATCCTGAGCGGCGCCGTGCCAGCCTATATGGAAAGCCGCTTTGCTCCGGCCGAGGAAGTGTCCCTCGGGCCGGACGCAGCCAGCCTGACGGCAGCTATGGAGGCCCATCCTGAGGCCGTAGCTGTCCTCTTTACGTATCCTACGTACGACGGCATTGCCGGCAAGCTGCAGGAAATGACGGCCCTGGCCCATGCCCGTGGCCTGACCGTGTTGGTCGATGAAGCCCACGGCGCCCACTTGGCCTTTCACGATGACCTGCCAATGGATGCCTTGGCGTGCGGTGCCGACTGTGTGGCCCAAAGCACGCATAAGCTGGCCGGGTCGCTCACGCAGACGTCTATGCTGCACTGCCGTCAGGGCTTTGCCGGTACGGACCGCGTAGCCGCCGCTATGGCCCTGGTCCAGTCGACGAGTCCCCACTACTGGTTTTTGGCGTCTCTCGATTTGGCGCGGCAGCAGCTGGCCCTTTTTGGCGAGGCCGAAGAAACGCGCTTGCTGGCCCTGGCCAGGGAGGCCCGTCAGGCCTTGAACAGCCTGGCCGGTATTCGCTGCTTTGGCAAAGAAATCCTGCGCTATGATGCCGTCGGCGGCTTTGATGAAACGAAACTGACCATCGATTTTTCCGGCCTCGGCCTGTCCGGCAGAGACGCGGAGCTGCTCCTGCGCAAGGAAGGCATCGAAGTAGAGCTTACGGCAGGCAGCCACGTCCTGGCCCTCTTGGCCTTAGGCGATGATGACCGGAGTGTCCACGCCCTCGTCGAGGCCTGCCGGATGATTGCTGCCGGGTGGAGCGTAGTAAGGCAGCGCCAACGGGACGAAGCACCCTTGCCGGTGCCGCACGTAGTGCTGCCGCCGCGTCAGGCCTGGTATGCCCGGCGTGAATGTGTACCCCTGGCGGACAGTGCCGGCCGTATTGCCGCCGAAAATGTGACCTTTTACCCGCCTGGGATTCCCGTCCTGGCAGCCGGCGAAGCCGTGACTCCGGAGGCGCTGGCTTATATCCGGGGCAAGCTGGCCGCAGGCTATGAAACGAACGGCGCAGCCGATCCGGCCCTGCAGACGCTGCAGGTAGTCCGGGAGTAAAGAAAGGAAGAAAAGCATGTCTGGAAAATTATTCATTATAGAAGGGGGCGACGGCAGCGGCAAGGCGACGCAGACCCGGCTCCTGTATGAGCATTTACAGCGTGACGGACGTCCTGTCCGGGCCGTAAGCTTTCCCGATTATGACAGCGATTCGAGCGCCCTTGTGCGCATGTATTTGCGCGGCGACTTTGGCAGCGATGCCAACGCCGTCAATCCCTACGCGGCGTCGGCCTTTTATGCCGTCGACCGCTATGCGTCGTACCAGCGCGGCTGGAAGGATTTTTTCCAGGCAGGGGGCATCGTCCTGGCTGACCGCTATACGACGAGCAATATGCTCTACCAGATGATCAAGTTTGAGACGCCGGCAGAACGGACGGCCTATCTCGACTGGCTGGAGGATTTTGAGTTTAACAAAATGGGCCTGCCCAGGCCGGACCAGGCCTTTCTTCTGGACGTTCCCTTAGCTGTGACGGAACAGCTCATGCAGGAGCGCCAAGGCAAGACAGGCGGGGCGACCGGCGATATTCATGAAAAGAATGAAGACTTCCTGCGCAAATGCCACGCTGCCTATGCAGCCCTGACCGGCCGCTACGGCTGGCAGCGTCTGGCGTGTACAGAAGGAGGCCGTATGCGTACGCCTGAAGCGGTGCACGCAGAGCTGTACCGTTTGGTGCAGCGCGAGCTGGAATGCTAACCAGGCGTGCCTGCCGACCTGTCAGAGGGGCCGGCAGGCCTTTTCTTTTGCCTTGTCAAGGCCTTGCCTATAGACTTTACGGGCTTTTTTTTTTATAATAGAAAAGATTAGACAGTTTTTGCAGTAAGGAGGCGGAAACAGATTGGACAGAACCTATTTTGACGCTGTCATTGGTCATGAATCGATCAAAGAGCAGCTGCTCCGTTTTATCTCTTCCGGCCGCCTGCCGCACGCCATGGTTTTTGCCGGTCCGGAAGGGCTGGGAAAATTGCCCATGGCCCAGGCTGTAGCGTCGACCCTCATAGGGCGGCCGCTCTTTCCGGGACTTTCTGATCTGGTATGCGATGAAGCACATCCCTTCTATCAGGACCGGGGTGAAGCCTATTATCTGGATATGATCGGTACGATGCTGCGCGTCAGCCAGTTCCGGCAGCTCCAGGAAAAGCTCATCCTGCATACCGGGGGAAACAGGATTTGCCTCATCAACCACGGCGAAACGATGAATAAGGAATTCGCCAACTGTATGTTAAAGACCTTAGAAGAACCACCGGCAGGTGTTCATTTTATTCTCATTACCAATCAGCCGGATCTCCTGCTGCCGACGATTGTTTCCCGTTGTGCTATGGTGACCTTTGGCGCCATCAGCGACGGGGAAATGCGGGACGGTCTCATCCGTACCCGTGGCGGTACGGCGGCTGACTACGAGCAGGCTGTCCTTTGGGGCGGCGGCAATGTGGCCCGCGTGCTGGAGCTGTTGGCCGGACAGGGGCTGCAACATGCCCGCTGGGCCTTGGAGTTTCTCCAGGTCATGTCCCGTCACGCTTGCCCGTACGCCAAGGGTATGTCGCTTACGGCTTCTCTGGCTGATGCCGACGCGGCTGATATATACTGCTGGCTGAGCATGCTGCTGCGGGATCTGGCCGTTTTGCGCCAGGGTGTGCCGGCGGCACAGCTCCGCTTACAGCAATATGGAGAGGAATTGACGGCACTGCTGCCGTATTGGCCGGATGCAGGTATTTTCTCACTGCTTCAGGTGCTCGATGAAGCCGGTGAAGCACTGCGGCGTCACGTCAATGGACGTCTGGTTTGGGATTATGTATGCATTCGCTTTATCAAAGAACGAGGAGGGCATTAGGTGATAGTTGTTAGCATCCGTTTTAAAACGGCCGGGAAAATATATTATTTTGATCCGACAGAAATTCCCTTGGCCGAAGAAGACGGCGTTATTGTAGAAACGGCCCGCGGTATGGAATTTGGCACGGTAGCTATTGCCCCGCGCAGTGTCGCCGCGTCGGAAGTCGTCCAGCCGTTAAAGCCGATTATCCGCAAGGCAACGCCGAAGGATTTACGGCAAGTAGAACGTAATAAAGAACGGGAAAAGAAGGCCTTTACGATTTGCCTGGAAAAAATCGCAAAACATAAACTGCCCATGAAGCTCATCGATGTGGACTATACCTTCGATATGGGCAAGATCATTTTCTTCTTTACGGCCGACGGCCGCATTGATTTCCGCGAGCTCGTCCGGGATCTGGCTTCGGTCTTCCGGACCCGCATTGAACTGCGCCAAATTGGCCTGCGCGATGAAGCCAAGATGATCGGCGGTGTCGGCTATTGTGGCCGGCCCTTGTGCTGTGCGTCTTTCCTGGGGGATTTTAAGCCCGTATCGATCCGCATGGCCAAGGGGCAGGGATTGTCCCTGAACCCGACGAAGATTTCCGGCATTTGCGGCCGCCTCATGTGCTGCCTGCGCTATGAAAATGATCTCTATACGTCAGGCGAGCTGAAGTGCCAGAATTGCCATAAGGCCTGTGAACACCAAAAGCCGCCTCAGGTGGGCCAGCGGGTCATTACCGATGATGGCTTGGGCACGGTCCTGCGCGTACACATGAAGGACCATACCGTAAAGGTACAGCTCGAATCGGGGCATAATGTGAACGTGCCCTGGTCGGACGTAGCGGAAGTAGAACATGACAGTTGAACTGGCCGCGCATGAACGGCTCGACGACCTCGTCCTCGATGGCATGAAGCTCATTCAGCGGGATGACCAGTTTTGCTTTTCCCTCGATACGGTCCTCTTGGCTCATTTCGGCCCCGTGCCGCACGGGCCGGCCCTCGATTTGGGGACGGGGACGGCGGCCATTCCGCTCATCCTCAGCGCCCGCGGCGCCAAAGACGTGACCGCCATGGAGCTCAATCCGGTCATGGCCGATATTGCCCGGCGCAACGTAGCCCTCAACCGGAAGGACGCGTCGATCCGGATCGTCGAAGGCGATTACCGCCACATAGAGGACTATTATGCCAGCGGTGCCTTTGCCGCGGTCTACGTAAACCCGCCGTACCGGGAAAAGGAACGGGGCGCTTACAGTGAAAAGGACGGCGTCCGCCGGGCACGGCATGAAGAAACGGCTACCCTCACGGAGGTGCTGGCAGCGGCGGCGTATGCCCTGAAGTTTCACGGCCGCTTCCGTATGGTACATATTACAGAGCGCCTGACCGATATCCTGACGGCCATGCGCCAGGCCGCCATTGAACCCAAGGTGGTCCGCTTTATTCACGGCCGGCCGGACAAACCGGCCAAGCTCTGCCTCATCGAGGGCATCCGCGGCGGCAATCCGGGCCTCAGCGTCCAGCCACCACTGATCGTGCATGAAGCAGACGGTGCCTATTCAGAGGCTGTCCTGGCCATGTATGGCAAGGACTGACAGAGCCGCCACTAGGGGAGGTTGTTATGGCAGAGGTTTTTCAAAAAGGAACATTATATTTATGTGCGACGCCCATTGGCAATATGGAAGATATTACCTACCGGGCCGTCCGCTGCTTGCGCGAAGCCGATCTCATTGCGGCAGAAGACACGCGGCATACGCGCTTACTGCTCGCGGCCTATGATATCGATACGCCTCTCACTAGCTATCACGAGCACAACAAGGCAGAAAAAGGGCCGCAGCTCATCGCACGGCTCGAGGCCGGTGAGATGATTGCCGTCGTCAGCGATGCCGGCATGCCGGCTATTTGTGATCCCGGCAGTGACCTCGTCCGGCTGGCCTTAGAAGCAGGCATACCCATCGTGCCCTTGCCCGGTGCCAACGCCGGCCTGACCGGCCTCATTGCTTCCGGCATGGATACGACGCGCTTTACCTTTGCCGGTTTTCTGCCGAAGACAAAGAAGCACCGCCTGCCCGTATTGGAGGAATTAAAGCCCTATACGGGGACGCTTATCTTTTACGAAGCGCCGCACCGTTTGCTGACGGTCCTCAAGGAAATGCAAGCGGTCTTAGGCGATCGCAAGGCCGTGCTCTGCCGGGAGCTGACCAAGCGCTACGAAGAGTACCGGCGCGGTACGCTGGGCGAACTGCTCGAAGCCCTGGATAGTCAGGACATACGCGGCGAGTTTGTCGTGCTCGTAGCCGGCGCTGCGCCGCAGGCAGAGGCCGAGGGCGGACAAAGCGAACAAGATTATACATCCCTGGTCCGGGAACTGATGGCTCAGGGAATAGATAAAAAACAGGCTATACGCACGGTGGCGCAACGCAGTGGCGTCAGCCGCCGCACGGTGTATCAGGCTGTTCTGGCAACAGAAAATCAGTAAACCCTGCAGGAGATGCTGAGGCATCAGCGGTATGTCGGGTACACGAGCCGGCTCATTTGCCGGCAGAGGAGGATTTATCATGACAGAAAAGAAAAAGTATTTTATTACCACCCCCATTTACTATCCCAGTGCCAAGCTGCATATCGGCCATACGTATTGCACGACCATTGCCGATTCCCTGGCGCGTTTCCATCGTCTGCGCGGCGATGACGTATTTTTCCTTACCGGTTCTGATGAACACGGCCAGAAAATACAGCGCGCTGCTGAAGACAAAGGCATGACGCCCCTCGAATACGTCGATGGCATCGTAGCCCTTTTCCAGGATTTGTGGAAACGCCTCAACATTTCGAACGATGATTTTATCCGGACGACAGAAGAACGGCATAAAAAAGTCGTACAGGCACTGATGCAGAAATCCTATGACAATGGCGATATTTATAAAGGCGAATACAAGGGCTGGTACTGCACACCATGCGAATCCTTCTGGCCGGAAAACAAGCTGCCTGAAGGCAAGCACATCTGCCCGGACTGTGGCCGCCCGCTGGAACTGGTTTCGGAAGAAGCCTATTTCCTCAAGATGAACAAGTACACCGACAAGTGGCTCCAGTTCATCGATGAACATCCTGATTTCATTCAGCCGGAAGCACGGCGTAACGAAATGATTTCCTTCGTCAAGAGCGGCCTGGAAGACCTCTGTGTGTCCCGTACGTCCTTTGACTGGGGCATTCCCGTTCCCTGGGATCCGAAGCACGTCGTCTACGTCTGGTTCGATGCCCTGGCTAACTATGCGACGGCAGCCGGCTATTTGGACGATCCGGAAAAATTCAAGAAATACTGGCCTGCCGATTTGCACCTCGTCGGTAAGGAAATCGTCCGTTTCCATACGATTATCTGGCCGATCATGCTCATGAGCTGCGGCCTGCCCCTGCCGAAGAAGGTCTTTGGTCACGGCTGGCTCATCGTCGACGGCACGAAGATGAGTAAATCCCTGGGCAACGTCGTCGACCCCATTCCCTTGATCGACCGCTACGGTGCCGACTCCCTGCGTTACTACCTCTTGAAGGAAGTACGCCTGGGCCAGGACGGCAACTTCTCCCTGCCTTCCTTCATTGACCGCATCAATGCCGATCTGGCCAATGACCTGGGCAACCTCCTGCAGCGTACACTGGCCATGGTCGAACGCTATGAAAACGGCGTCGTTGCCGGCCCGTCCGTAAAAGAACCGGTCGATGACGAATTGGCCAGCTGCGCCGTACAGACGGCAAAAGACTATGAACAGCTCATGGATGACATGAAGATCAACGATGCCATCAACGAAACGTGGGCCCTCATCCGCCGTTCCAACAAATATATTGATGAAACCATGCCGTGGGTACTGGCTAAAGACGAAGCGAAAAAAGAACGCCTCCAGACGGTCCTCTACAACCTCCTGGAAGCACAGCGCATTATCGCCATGCTCGTCAGCCCGGTCATCCCGGCGGCAGCTGCCGAAATGTGGCAGCAGCTCGGCCTCGGCGACTTCGCCTCCCAGGCCCATTTGGCCGACGCCCAGGTCTGGGGCGGCTATCCGGCCGGTACCAAAGTGGCTAAGGGCGATGCCCTCTTCCCGCGCTATGATCCGAAGGAAGAAATTGCCGAAGCCGAAGAATACAAGGCAGCCCAGGCTGCTGCTGCCGCAGCTTGTACGGCAGCAAAGGAACCGTTTAAAGACGAAATCACGATCGACGATTTTGGTACCATGGATTTGCGGGCTGCTAAAGTCCTGGCCTGCGAAAAGATTCCTAAGACGTCGAAGCTGCTCAAATTCCAGCTCGATCTGGGCGTGGAAAAACGGCAGGTCGTCAGCGGCATTGCCAAATACTATAAACCGGAAGACCTCGTAGGCCATACGGTTATCGTCGTAACCAACCTCAAACCGGTGGTGCTCTGCGGCGTCGAATCGAAGGGCATGATCCTTTCTGCCTCCGACGGCGACGATCATTTGCAGGTCATCTTCGTCGATGGCGCTGCTCCGGGAAGCCGTGTCCGCTAATGCTCTTTGACACGCATTGTCACGTCAACGACGCAGCCTTTGCAGCTGACCGCGAGGCCATGCTGCAGCGGGCCTTTGACAGCGGTGTGCAGTATCTGCTCTGCCCCGGTACGGACCTGCGCACGTCCCGTGAGGCCGTCGCCCTGAGCCGGCAGTACCGGCAGGTGTATGCCGCTGTGGGGATCCATCCGCAGGAAGCGGCGCACGCAGAACCCGGTGATCTGGCTGCCTTGCGGCACCTAGCTGAAACAGAAGCTAAGGTCGTAGCCATTGGCGAAGTGGGCCTCGATTACCACTGGCCGGAACCGGCCCGGGAGCTGCAGCAGCAGGTCTTTATCGAACAGGTGAAACTGGCTGTAGAGCTAGAGCTGCCCATCGATATTCACGATCGCGAGGCCCATGGCGATACCCTGGATATTCTGCGGCAGTACGGCAAGGGCCTTACCGGTGTCTTCCATTGCTATTCCGGCAGTCTGGAAATGGCAGAGGAGCTCATCAAGCTGGGCTTTTATATCGGCTTTACAGGCAGTATGGTCTATTCCGGCTCACGCAAGCTGAAGCGCATCGTGAAAGCCCTGCCGGCCGACCGGATCCTGGTGGAAACGGACTGCCCGTACCTGACGCCGCCACAGCACCGGGGCGAACGGAATGAACCGGCTTATGTGCACTATATGGCAGACGAAGTAGCCCGCCTGCGTCAGTGGGACGCAGCGGAAGCTGGACGGATTACAACGGAAAATGGCAAACGTATTTTTAATATCCTGTGAGGTGATATGATGGCACGTGGCAAACGGCCGGATATCCGGCTTACGATTACAGGCAAACTGGGCCCTATGGGCTGTCACCGGGGACATCACGTAGGTGAAGTCTTTGATTATGATACAGAACGGGGAAATATTTGTCCCATGGCAATGCACTGTGCCTTTCCCTATATCGATATTCTCCGCTACGGCGGTTCCCTGCCCGGACAGCCTGCAGGAACAGCGGAATTTTGCTGTTCTGATGCGGACGTGGCCATGGTTTTTAAGGCCGAAGTGATCGACGAAGATACGTAATAGAAAGGGGATGTGACAAAATGAGAAATCATTTTGTCCACATCCTCTTTTTATTTGCAT
>NZ_JAQDBC010000055.1:0-10338 GCF_027681725.1 Caecibacter sp. AF58-12pH5A
ATGCAGCAATACGATGTTGCTTATTGAATCGATTTACACAAAACTCTTGACACACCCGTAAATCGTACCGTATACTCCTTTCCGTCATCGTAATCGGTAAATTGAAACATCTCCGAAGTTCGCACAGATAGCCAAAAGTCTCGAATAATATTAAAATCATCTGCAGACAACATCGTCCACGTATATGTCCATGTTCGTACGACTCGCGTGGTACGGGGGCGTGTTACCTTATAATTGGCATCTGTCGTAGATGCTATCGTACTGTCGCTGATCGTTCCATTGTATGTATCTCCAGCATCGCTGGCATATGGTATTTTGGGCTCTGGAATATTTGTCGGGAAAATATAATTGCTCACCGCATCGCCCCCATTGCCTGTTTGAGACGGGTTAAATCCCCGTTTTTATTACTTAAAATATTTTCTACCGTAAAGTTATATATCTGCTCTCCTGTATCCTCATTTGTTTTCACCGACTCAACACTTACCTGCGCATCCGAATTATTATTAATATTAATTACGGGAGCAGTACCTTTTCCAGTTTTCATATTTTGACTGATATGGTTTGCAAGATTACTATAGGTACTATTATTCAATGGGAATACTCCTTCCGCATCCTTCCCTTCTCCGATCAGACTTAATGTTGGGGCCGTAATTACCCCTCCATCTGCAAACGCAAATGTGGGTAAGCTTATCCCCGCCTTATCTAAAATACTTTCTTGGCTAAAGTTATTACTGCCTGAGCTTCCTTCCCATGAAGTTACCAAGCCACTAAGAATATTTCCAGTGGCCCCACTTGTTAAATTAGATCCAAAAATTGACGATGTTAATCGCGAAGCCGCCGCCTGGGCTACAATCTTCATTAATGTACTGATAACCAGATTTCCAAAACTTTGTACCAACTTGCTTACACTGGTGATATTAGTTCCCAATCCGCTAAATATATTGTCAAGCCCTCCCGCAATGGATTCTGCCGCTGTTTCTGTTACAGAAAGCAGACTAAGATCACTTCGCTTCGCCAATGTAACATATTCCTGCAATGCTTTTTTTTGTGCTTCCCATGTTGCGGTTTCTTGCCGGCGTGGATCATTTTGCACAAGGTCTACGACTGCATTCGCATCATTATTATTAACTGCCCATTGAAGTTGTTGATTGTAACTGTCACGCATTGCGTCATCACGCTTTTTAGCAGCCGCCAAATATTGTGCCGTCGCCCATTCATTTACTGCAACAGCTGCTTGAACATCCCCCTTGCTTTGTTCAACTTCCTTTAATCTTGCCGCCCGTTCCTTGTCAATTGCAAAAATAGTGGTATCATATTCAGCATTTGCCAAATCCTTATAGTCACCATAAATCTCCGCATTGGTTTTTGCCAAATCCACCTTCAATTTCGACCAGCGTTCTCGCCATGCCTGTGTTACTTTTTCGATTTCCGATGCCTTGTATTGGCCTAGTAGCACCTGTGCCCTACCAGTATCAATCGTACTGTCAACTTTTTTTAACTTATCAATTTCTTCCTGAAATTTTCGGACAGAAACTGCCACTTTCCCAATCCCAGTTTCATATGCTGTACCTGTATCTGACAAGATATTTTGTTGCAGTGATGCTTCTAAATCTGCAAGAGATTTTTTAGCTTGATCAACTTGTTTTTGATGTTCAAGTATTTTACTGGCAATACTTTTTTCATCAACCTGACTCCCCATATTAGTAGCTAAAGATTCAGCATTGGCTGCTTTTTGATCACGTATATCTTGTGTTCCTTCTGATCTTGTAATATATTTATCAATCAGTTTAGCAAAATTAGCTGGGGAAAAGTCACCGGATGCCTGTGCATCGCTCATCACCCTTTGATAATTATCTCTTTCTGTATTCTGTAATTCCCATACAGCAAATGCTTCCTGCGTACCTAAATCACTGGGGCTTGAATAGTTATTTGCCGCAAACCGCTGCAACAACGGTTCTCTATCAAGCCATTGAGAAATCCCATATGCTCCGCTGTTTGGATTAACTGCTTGTGGATTGATATCTTCTGTATTCCCCCCGGACTCCAGCATCAAGCCGCCTGCATATCCAAGAGAAAAATTCCGATCGTATCCTTGTTGCACTAAAAAATTAACAAAATCAGCGGCATTTGATTTATCTGTTTTATCTTTAGACGCTTTTTCTGGCTTGATCTTATTGCCATTATCGTCAAGTCCTGCATCTGAATATGCCTGACTTAATCGATCTTCTGCTTCTTTTGCTTTCTGTTCAGCAGCATCCATATTTAATTGAGCTACGTAATCTTTATCTGATTTATGATTATCAAACCATTTGCCATTTAATTGAGAAATTTTATCTTGATCAGTTTCCGGCAAATCAGAATCTGACGCCCCGACCCCTGATCCTGTGGGATCATCAATCAATGCTTGATTCTTATCTTTTGATTGCTTGTAAAAATACCCGTTTCTTTGTATATATTTTGAACCATCATCTAATACATATGTTTCGTTTTCAATTTCCTTATCTTTAGCATGAAAATATTGGTAAGCGCAATACGCAGCATATAAGGCCGCTGCAGCTACCCCCATCCATCCCCCTGCCATTGCTAATAATGCTGTTGACACGTGCTCTATCATAGATGGCAATCTTGACATAACAGATGCCGTTTTTGTTCCACTAGCTACCGCTTTGGCTCCGGAAACATCATGTGCCGCACCTAATTTTTCTGTAGCCGATTCTGTTTTGCTTATACTCCCTTGCGCTACAGCATTCGCAATTGCAGTGGTTTCTCCTTCAGCAGTTGCCGATGCACCAACAGCTGCATTACTTGCTATAACAGCTTCATTGCTGGTAATCTTTTCCACATCTGACACTTTTTTCATTCCTGCAGCTTCTTCTGCAGCTGCACCAGTAAGTGTTTCAGATTCAGAGACTGCAACGTTGCTGGCTATAACAGTGTCATTGCTGGCTATTTTTTCTACATTGGCCGCTACTTTCTGTGTGGACGATGATATAGCAGCGGACGTTGTCCCTTCCATCGATGTGGCGATTGATATGGCGCTTTCTTCTGCTGCTACATTAATTTGAGCAAAGGCTTCCGTCATAGATGTACGGATCGTATTTGCTTCTTCTGTGGACCGAATTCCAATTTCAGTAAATTTCTGAGATAAAAACGCAGCAGTTTCTTCTGCTGACATATTCTGTTGCTGCGCCGTTTTAATGGCATCACGACGCATTTTGTCATAGGCTTTTTCACTCGCCCGTACGGATCGGTTGATCTGCTGTTCCTGTGATTTGTTAAGACTTGGCGCCTCCATCTTAGGCGCTGTCGACTGCCATGCATTGCCAACCACCCCGGTTATCGTCTGAACGGCATTACCACCGGCTCTTGCCATTTTCATGGCTTCATAAACGGCTAATAACTTAGTTACTTCAATAACGGTTTGGCTAATAGCTGTTTTATTTTTTGCAATCCATTCCGCAGAATCACGTAAATACGGCATTATTTCAGGTAGTAATTCCGTAGCCATAGGTGCCAATGCGGCTCCTGCCGCGATTTCCAATTGCCCTAATTGCATTTTCATCTGTTTCATGTCTTGCGATGCTTGATGCATTTCCTGTGGATTCAGTCCAATGCCCTTGACTTGAGCAGCTGTTTCTGCCGCTTCATTATAATTTTGCAGCGTTTTGGTAAGTTCCATTCCCCGAACGCCCAGCGTATTCATGATAAAAGCTTGCCCTTCACCATCTTTTTGTGCTTCTTTGTATCCAGAAGCCAAATTAGCAAGCTGTTGATTTAACGGCAATATTTTTCCGCTAGCATCCGTTAAAGATACGCCATATGCTGCCAATGTGACCTGCGCCTTTTTACTTTCGTCTGAATTACCAGTAAAAGATTTGTCAAGTCGCATAATCGCCCGTGCAGCGGTATCTACACTCCCCCCAGTAAGACTGAATACCCGGTTCATTTGTACGGCTTCTGTCGTTGACATCTGATACTTACTGGTAAGCTGGTAGACGGCGTCCCCCGCCTGTACTGCTTTATCAATCATAGAGGTTAAACCGAATCCACCAGCAGCTAACGCTGCAATTTGTGTGAATCCACCTACCATGTTACTAAGTTTTCCTGTAACGCCTTCGATGGAATTAGAAAACGTATCAATGGGATGGGTATTAAATGCCTTACTGATCGACTGCTGACTTTTATCCAATTCTTTAGACAATCCACTTCCATCAGCACCGATTTTCACTTGTAAGTCTGCAATTGTTGACATAATGCACCTCCTTTCTTATAAATTAAATTGCTTCATAAATTCATCTTTACCTTCCTGTGTTGGCTTATCTTCATCAGGATATAACCCTTCATAAATGCACTTCCATACTTTCATAAAATCTAACTTTGCACCACAAAATGATGCCAGCATCCACGTTGTATAATAGGAGGCTTTTATATCATCCTGTTTCTGTTTATCTAAACAAGCATTTAAAAGAGTATAAAATTCCTTCATCTGTAATGTATCAAATTGATCCGGCAACAAATGTAACAAACTATATGCAATACATTCTGATGTCGCTGCCCACTCTTCTATACTTTGGACGTTTTTTTGCTGGGTGGCTTTTCTTTCTCCGTTCTCTTGCGGGGGATAAAAAAACCAGTGTCATACACAGACAATACTATTTCCGCTCCTAGCGTATCCAAACTATGTTTCCCATCTGCACAATATGCATCAAGTAAATCATATAATTCGTCATCATTTCTAATTTTGTCATGGAATCCATACCGCATGGTGGCCAACATAAAATCAATATTTATCTTGGTAGCCTGGTTTAGTCCCAATACAGTTGAAATGAGTGATTTTCCTATTTCGCGTTCAATTTTCCGCAGATCACCAATAGTAAAATACATGTCATGCGTTTCATTACCAATTTTTATTTGTTTTACAATTTTCATGTCGTTACTCCCTTAAAAAAAATATATAAGAGCGCGGCCACCATACCGCGCTCCCAGATTATTACGTATTAGATACCGTAATGGTAATAGTAATCGATATAGTGGCAAACTTCGCGGTTATCGCATAAGAGCCTGGGGTTAAGGATCCTAAATAAGCGGCTGTAAATGTTAAACTACCGTTGGCATACGTATAATCCGTCCCATATACCAGAGCCATTCCAGTTGCATCTACTACACCACGAACAGTCACATCAGCAGGAGTTACCGCTACACTTTTTGCAACAGCACTCCCTTTGGTTACAGCAATAGTCGGTGTGGCAATGGCCGCGCTTGCTACTGTAATCAAATCTGAAATAGATCCATATCCTTCGAATGTGATTTTCAACGTATGAATCGCGTCGCTGGCATTAGAATCACTCATTGCCGTAATAAAAGCCCAGCCCTGTCGATACGATCCATCTGGATATTCTATGCGAATGTATACTGATTGGTCGTTGCGGAACTGTGTCCTGGCAATATCGACAGCCGTATCATTTAAAACATACAGCCCATCATAATCAATGCTCCATGATTTCATTCCCGGTATTTTCTTCGCCCATCCTCCTGACGATTTATCAGACCCATCTAATGAGTCTGCTTTTTCGCTTACCGGAGAATTTTTTTGGCCACCGAATAGAAGCCATTCCAGTGGGTTTTGTGAAATTGCAATATATAGAAGTGTATCTTTTCCCGCAACGGCCTTAGTGTCTGTCGGCATAACGGGAAGGTTAGTGATTTGTTGTTCTGTTAATGCCATAGATAGAACCTCCTAATCTATTTGTTCAATTAAATATTCCAGCATTACTATGCCATGATAGGCGCTTGTTTGATCTGCGTACGTTTCACATACGGCCTGATATAAGGGGATATTCGCAGCTCCTACCTGCCGATATCCGTCCAGTACTAATTCATAACGAGACACCAGATAGGCAATGTCATCCATAATTCCGTTGATTTCTTTTTTTCCCTGCTGCGCACTCCACACATCCAACTGCTGGCTAATCGCATGCATGGCATGAGTTTTATTCCGATCTACCGGCGTGCCGTGAAATTCCCCCAGCCATATGTATGGCATTGTTTCCGTACCCTCTGGAAGGCTGTCATAAACCGGTACGGATTGTCCTTGGCTTACAAGTTGATATATCCCCTTTTGCACCGCATTAAAGGGAATTCGATTAATCAGCATGTTTAATCACCGCCTCTTTGATCGCCGATTCAATAGAAGGCCGTACCGTATCCATGGCAGGTTTCATGAATGGGTGTGGACTTCTCCGTGGAATGGTTGCTTTAGCCATAAACCATCCGGCTGCACCAGGATGCAATGCTTTTTTCCGGATTGGGATTTCCACAGTGCTGCGCGCCCCAAATTCCACCAGATGTGCAACCGGATCTTTGGTGTATACGGTTCCCGCGATGCCTGACTGCGACCGATTTACATAATATTTAATAGACGCTTTTAAATTCCCGGCTTTGCTGGGCGCCAATTGTACCGCCTGAGTGTATACTTCTTTTGTTTTATCCTGTACTGCACCATATATCTCAGTTTGCGTAGCCGCATCATACCGCCGGATATCTGCTAGTGCCTTGTATACTCCGGTGCTGATCTCGGCTTTGACATACCTACCCATGCGTTATCACCGCCTGACAGGTCAGCGTCATGGCGGTTGTGCTGCTGTTATCAATATGTAAAATTTTATGTGGTATCCCTTTGTACGTAATATAGCAATCATATCCCACATCGTCACGATTGCGAATCAAGAACCCTTGTGTGATAGCGGTAGCCGGGCCACTGCTGTTCCCCGTCCAGAACTTCGGTTTCAATACCTTGGCCCATACATTCGCAATCAATTGCGGATCCGCATCTTCTTTACCGCCCATTCCATCATCTGCTGTCCTTTTTTTATATATGGAAAGTCGATGATTTAACTCGCCGACTCGGATGGCTCCTTTTGATTCCTGCGCTTTGGTGTCCATCAAGAACTACCTCCCGCTTTTACCTGTTGAGCTAATCGGCATTGTGCAATCATACCATTCAGCGTCAATCCGCCACTTTCTGATAGACTGGTAAGGAGATCCGGATTGGACAGTAGTTTGGAAATCATGGAGATGACTAATCCTTTAAATAAACTATCATCATAATCCAGCACCACACACCCCGCATTTACCAAATACTGTTCCGCTGTGCCCTGATATATAACGGCGTTTGCCGTTTCTTCCTCAGAATCAATATGCAGCAATTGGGCCAAAGCAGCGGAATCCAATGTAGTCGTTGCCATAAAGAATGCCTCCTTTCACAAAAAGGCAGGACCGCATATGACCCTGCCTCCTGTGTTTACTTATGCTGTGACAGTAACTGTAAAGGTTGCCGTCGATCCATCACTCATGGTAACTGTAAATGTCTTTGTTCCAGCAGTTTGACTTGCCAAATATGCCGATTTCAGTGTAAGTATTCCTGCCGCATACGTATAGTTGCTGCCATTAACAGTCGCAGAGGCGTTCGTTATCGTTTTTACTGTTGCCCCTGTAGCTGCCGCGACGGTAAATGCAAGGTCAGCTGCAGCTGCTATGCTGACCGTTGCCGTTTCAGGATGTACCGCCGTTACGATTTTTTTACTCGTAAGAATCCATTGTAAGAAACCACGTTGCCGCCGATATAGACCTCGCCACGATGTGCAATCATACCTTCTTTAAATTTGTAGTCCGTAGACCGTTCTACGTCCAGCTGGCTGAATACGGCCAGTTGATAATTCTTTAAATAACCAAAAGCCATGCAGTATGCTCCGGAAGTCGTCCCACTGTCGGCAATCGCCCCGCATGCGGAATTGATAATAAACGGATAACCATCAATCGTACCATACCCACCGTTGGTGACGATATTGTGGTATTTCTTTCCATCTGCAGTGCGCAGACGTGCAAATGCTGCCAAATCCTTTTTATTCAGGATTAAAACGGCCTGCCCCTCGACAGCTTCATCACCGCCATACCCGAACACGATAGCATCAAGGGTTTCATTATCAATTGCGGAAAATGAAACGTCTTTTGCCGCATCAATCGCCGTTGCCTTATCAGAGAAAATGCCAATAATATGACCGGTAGCCCCATCACCAATCATGATTTCTTTTCCCAGTTTTCTGCGTACGGATTTTGTAATTCCCTGCAATGTCAGATCTGCGTAATTGGCAGCTGGCAATTTTAATACTTCATTTGTGATTTCGCTGTATGCTGTTATTTTAGATTTTGTAATGTCTGCATACCCATATGTTTTATCTGCATCGGTATAAACCTTTGCAGTTCCATCCCCTTCCGCATTATATCCACCTGCAGGCGTATCTATTTCATACGGCTGCCGATAGGACTCACCCCCCTGTAACGGCATAACATCCACGCTGTCGACAAGACTGGATACTTGCTGGAAAGTTCCGTTCACGGTGGAGCCGAAGTGAGAAGGGACTACGATGTTAGAACTAGCCACCGTTACAGAACGTCCTTCTCGAAGATTGGTTCCTCGTTTTTCCATTGCTTCTTTTTCAGCCTTTTCACGGTCTTCTTCCTGCTTCCCCTCGCCCGCCACATGAAATCCTTTTCCAGGAACATAGCTACGATTCTGCGGCTGATTATTTGACTGATTCATCACCTGCTGAGCTGTTTTAGAACGTTGATTTGTGTCATTGTTATCTGATGTATGTTGGGGTTCACCTGCGGGTGGTTCCGCCGTCGGAGCCGGCTGATCGCAATTGGCAATCATGGTACGAAGCTCGGCAATTTCGGCATTTGAAGTTTCAATTTGTTTCTGCAACGAGCGCAATTCTTCCACATTTTCAGATTTTTCAGATTGGTTAACCAATGCCTGTCGCGCTTCCTCTTTTGCTTTCAACATTTTTTCTAACTGTTTTCTCATTTCCATTCTTATATTCCTCCTAAAATTTTATTTTTAATTTTTAGCATATTTATTTCCTTCGCCCGTTTAGAATTCTCCAATTCCTGTGACCGGACATTCTCCAACGCCTGTTTAGCATTCTCCAATGCTTGTTTGTCACGAGCGGAAATATCTGTCATATCGTAAGCCGGTTGATTGACGGCGCTTACTTCAAATACCTGTGAAATCTTGTTGATAGTTCTGGTAGGTGTATCGGTATCCAGTCCTTTCCACGTATCATCGGCTACGCAGAAACAAAAGCTCATGCCGGTAATATCACCCCTGCTGATTGCAGAGTACAACGCCGCTGCCTGTTGGTTATTTGCCGTGTCGATTGTGGCATTGACCGATAAGCCAATGGCATCAACCCCAACCTGCATGGTAGAGTTGCCGTTATTCCGGCGACTTCTGGCAAGTGGTATCTGTGAACCATCATGATTGACGAAAAGTAGCACATCATCAAAATTGCACCCGTCAAACGCATTTGGTGCAATAACTTCATTCCACCACCCACCAATCGAAGTAATGGAATTAAAAACGGCGGCATGACCGGAGATTGTATTTTCTCCATCATTACCGCCGTCTGCATTGACGCTCACCGCTCGGAAATCCTTCACGGCAAAACATCTTGTTACGACTTTACTTTTATCTATATGTGTTAATTTGCTCATTGCCATCCTCCTTCGTCATAAATCCCCAACAAACGGGATTTCGCAATCCTATGCGATATTTTCTTTTGCGACATTTATTATTCTGGCAAGAAGCACAATTTACTTGCACGGCTTCTATGCTTTTTCTTGCTTTTGTAAACATATCTTTATTCGCTTTTATCATTGCTGTCACCATCCATATCATCCCTTAATGAATTAATGTTATTTTTCATATAATTTGTGATTTTCTTGTACCCTCTATCTTGCACATCATCGCTAAAACCACGATATTTCACTCTGGCAGGGAAACAACTTGTAACTTTATTATCATTATCTATTTCAACAACAATCGACCATCCAAAAACATGGAGTATCATGTTAACGTAAAACAACAGTCCTGATTTTCTGAATGTATCCCATGATTGTTTTGTAACCATTTGCTTACTCATAGCCACTCTTCTTCGCATGTAAGGATCCATCGATAATCTTTATTTCGTTCCGATTATCAACTTTTTTGTTCAATATTAAAGGTGTAATTAAGCACGTATTATCAGGGCATGCCGCCCGTGCTTTTTCTTCTGTGTTAAAGATTCCACATATTTCAGTTGCTACGCTTAAAATACGTATTTCTTTCCCTTTGCGGTCATAATGGAGATTCCTATTTTTGAAATCATACAGACCGTCCGCATCTTTCGATACCAACCATAATTGTTTACTCGTTGTTTCCTGTTCCATCGCCATTTCCTCGGGAGTGTAAAATAGTTTGTGTAAATCGGTATTGCATGAATCTACTTTATGCCCCAT
>NZ_JAQDBC010000056.1:0-9972 GCF_027681725.1 Caecibacter sp. AF58-12pH5A
ATGCAGCAATACGATGTTGCTTATTGAATCGATTTACACAAAACTCTTGACACACCCCATATTCATACCAATCATTCTGTAACGTTTGTATTTGATGGTATTTTTTATATTCACTTGTAAATCGTAAAAAATAATTAGAAATGCTAAATAAAATTATGTTTTCAATTACACTCAATGTTTCAGCAATAACGATATTGCGATGTTGCAATGAATTATCATAAGGGATAATCTTTCCTTTAAACATAACACCAGTGGATGGATGTTGTTGCTTATATTCAATTGCCTTTACTATAATAAAACTCAGTCCAGAGCCTTGCATCCATTGAGATAAAATAACAGCATACCATTTAAGTATGTTATGCTGACCATTATTACCTTTTTTACCAAGTGTTTGGGATTCATATTTTTCCCACTTGAAAATTTTGCAAAGTTTTTCTAGAAATCTAATTAGAGCCGAGTAATCAAAATTTCCATTTTCGTTTAGCGACGGATAACAAAGTCCTTTAGAAATAGCACTAGTAAGATTATTTGTTTGATCTACAGATACATTTATATCATCATCCGGTTTGTTTGCACTTTTATTAAATACTTCTTTGATTTTACTGGCTTCCCCATTTGTCAAATATGGTTCAAATACCCTTTTCACTATGCTACTTCTATTTTTCATGATATCACGTAGCAATATTATAGCAAACTTTCGCATTAAAGCATATGAATTCGCCGTTTGATTTTTTGGATGTCTCTCTAATTCAATCTTTCCATGGCACAGACATTCCACAATTAATTTTTTTTGCGCAACTGTTAGTTCTGTAACAAGTGACAACTGTTGTGCTGGTACATCTTTGTTTAGAAGTTCTACAAATTTATTTTTGTCATTTTTAGAACCAGGTAAACATACCAGAAACACATTTCCATATAAATTATACTCAATACGTCCAACACGTCCAATTAAGTTATTAAAATCTACAGGCGTCATTTGTGCTCTTCCATTTCTATAACTAGTAATAAACAAATTGTCCGCCGGTAAATTAACCCCTTCAACAAGAGTGCTCGTACAAAACATTGTTTTGATTAATCCCTCTTTGAATAATTTCTCTATACGCATTCGTATTGTCGCTGGGAGATAACCAATGTGGTACGATATGCCTTTCGTTAAAATTTTAGCTAAATAATAATCACCATGAATTTCATTTTTTATGTCTTTAGCCAACATAGTTAGAGAATTATCTGTCTGTTCAGGTTTATTTCTAGCATAATTTATAGCTAATTCAACAGCCTGTGATGTAGAACTACAATAAATAATATTTTGTGAAGAACCACCAATTGCAGAAATAATATCACAAAAAGATACTTGTTTATTTTGAAGTTCAGCCACTGGCAAAAACTCTTTACTATAAGAATTAAATAACTTTATATCACCATTTTGAAAATCAATTAAATACTTTATTTGACTAACTGGTGCAAAATATGACACCAGTTTTCTATCATTTAATTTTTCCGCATCGGGAATTAATTTTAAATAAATTTCCGGGTTCGGTATATTAGGGGATGAAAAAATAACATGTGGTCTTTTTTCCTGCTGCACTAACATATCTACAACCTTATAATAGAAAGTACTGCGATTATCCCTTGTAGAAATTTTATGTGCTTCATCGACGAATAAATAGTTAATAGATATTTGCGGATTTTCAATTAAAAGATATAACAATCGTTCTGGCGTTAATATGAAAATAAAATTATGCTTTTGTTTCAAAACTATAGCACCAGCAGAAGTAACAATACGATAATTACGTTCTACCAATAACCCTTTTAAATCATTGATGACGTTACTCGTTAACTCATTAATTAATGCTTTCGTGGGTACTAATAAAATAAAATTCATTGCTGCCCCACTAATAATTTGTTGTTTAATAAACATACGCATTACAAATGACTTTCCCATTGATGTGGGACCAGAATAACTAAAATATGGATCCGCAAAATGACTGTAAATAATTTTTTGCGAACGAAAAAATTGTATGCTAGGTTCTGCTGGAATTGCCATATAATTTTTATTATAATCTGTATACAATCTATCCATAAAATTAGTATTCAAAAATTCAGGACTTTTAATAAATAAACCACGATAATTTCCAATGCTCGAAAGCACTGATCCCATATAGTATTTAACTTCTTCGTTATCTGGATCAATGAAATTTAAAAGCGCCACTATCTCTTGTGATAAAATTTTATGCCTGTCAGCATTTTGTTTACTAACAGATTTAGAAAGTAAGTCTGCAAATCGTAAGGTATCTTCAATATTAATTGCCTTTTTTTCCGCATCATTGATTTTAAATAATTTAATTGAATAATTAAAAAGTATATTATTATATATTTCGTGAAGATATATATTACT
The DNA here is from genome assembly GCF_027681725.1 of Caecibacter sp. AF58-12pH5A. Taxonomy (NCBI): domain Bacteria; kingdom Bacillati; phylum Bacillota; class Negativicutes; order Veillonellales; family Veillonellaceae; genus Caecibacter; species Caecibacter sp. AF58-12pH5A. The sequence continues at coordinate 2,396 of NZ_JAQDBC010000056.1, forward strand.
ATCAATATCGTTATAAATTGCTTCGCCCAATGTTTTTTTATGAAGAATAAGTCTCAAATTGTTACACCCCCTGCCATCAATTTACTCATAATATCTTTTTTATCGGAAGGTGCATCATTAAATGGCAGTACATAAAAATAAAACGAATACGCTTCCATTCCAAGCGAGTTTATCTTTTGTGTTATATAAGCTGCATTTTGAACAATATCCGCTTGCATTTTTTTTGTAATCATGGTACGAAATTCAGCATTTGAATAATCAACTGGATTTAAATCAATCGAATATCCAAGAAATACACCAAAAGCCATATCCTTCTGTATGGATTTGTTCTTGTGTGGAATTAAAATATTTTTAAGTTCAGCAGTAGTTTTCTCATCAAATTGTTTGTCAAATACATTGCTTTCGGCAAGTTGCATTTCATTCGGTTTACTATTTAGAATATCTGAAATTTCAAGAAATGCACTATCAACGGCATCCTGTAAACTACCAATAATGCTCGAAGCACCAAAGACAAGCTGATAGCTTACGTCTCCAGTAGTAAGAAGATGTATCCCTTCACTTATATTTGAAACTTGTTTTCCATTCATTGCAAGTTCTACCTTACTCATAATTTTGGGAGCGTTTAAAACCTGTTCCAAAAAAATATAAATAAGCATTTCTCCAAGTTCGTTACCAACTTCTTTAACATTAACATCCCCATTTCGTGTCATAACCTGTAGTGCTTGAAGTCCAATACTTTCTACGTCATCATCCAGTTTGAATTGTTCTATTTTTGCTCTAGAAAAAACATAGCTACCAAGATTTTTTAAAAGAAATTTACTAATTGCATTAAAAGTAAATTGATTATTTTCTATATCTAAATGATAAAATCTTAGCTCATTCGGATTCCTTAATCCGAGATTAGACATATGTTTAACTTCTATAAAAACATCGTCAAATTTTCTATTTTTGACTGTTCTTGATATTTTAGGTCCTGTAAAAAATGATGCAGTATCTATAGAAATAGTATTCTCATACTTTTTAAAAGCTGCAATATAATCATTAGTGATATTAATAACACTGTCATGCCCATCCCCATTCTTAACCATTGCCGCATATAAAAACACATCGGCAAGAAATTGTGAGTAGTTGACAGTATATTCTGATATAAGTTCTTGTTTTGCAACTTCTCCTATTACTGTTTCTGCATTAATTGTAGTATCGGAAGATATAATATTCCTTAATGTTAGAATTACTAATTTACGTTTATTGGGATCAAGTAATGGAATTACCTTCTGTTGAAAATACATTCCGATTTCTTTACGGTTAGCGGTCGGTATTTCCCCTGTTACATATGATGATAATTCCCTTTTGGGGTTACATGCAATAAGAACAGACGCAAGATTATCATCATTAAAAACATCATAATTACTATTGACAGATTGCAAAATAGTAGCATTAAGGAATTTTTGTGTAGTATTTGTTAGTTTGCACAATTTCAGTGTTTTTAAATATGTCCCATAACAAAGTTTCATAAATAACCCACCTTCTACTTATATCCATCATATAATCAATCTTCTTTAATTATATCAAGTATATCACCAATATTACAATCTAGTGCTTCACAAATCCGTGCCAAAACTTCCATGCTAACAGGCTGGTCTTTGCCAAGTTTTGCTATTGTTGATGAAGTTAATCTTGTTTGTGCCATTAAGTCCTTTTTCTTTAAATTTTTATCAATTAGAAGTTTCCATAGTTTGTTGTAACTAAACCTCATAATTATCCCCCCCTACATTGATATAATCATAATTGTATCATATTCCTTTATAATCTACAATAAATATTTCGCAAATGTAAATATTTAATTTATATATTCATTACATATAAGTGGGGTTATTTTTTTACAAAGTCTTCACAAAGTATTGCAAAGTATTAACCATGTTAATAGAATATCAAAATTGATAGACTGTAATTGTACAAAACAATTGCAGTCTTTTTTGTTCTGTATGTAACTCATCTAATAGCAACCTAGGAGCATTTCGCAATATTAGATGAGTAAAAAAATAATATTATCAACCAGCCATTGCGAAGGTCGGTTGCGTTCGAAACGGAGACATCCTTTTGAATTGCAATTATTCCTGTAAAGGTCTGGTTTGCTATGTCCAAAATCCTCCGTTTCGAACAGAAACGGAGGATTAAATGCTAATCAACTATCATTCAGTAACAGGTGAGGTAACGGAAGTCGAGGTTTCTGCGGAAATCGGTGCCGTTATCGTCGAATTGGATCGTAAGGAATATAACATCAATCACAAAGAAACGCGTCGCCATGTTTCTTTAGAAGCGTACGATCCCTATAATAAGCTGTTATGTAATAATCCGGAGCCATTATGTTCCTTAATAGAGGCAGAAAGCCAAAATGCACTGATAACTGCAATCCAAAAGCTGAAACCAGCACAAAAAGAGCTGCTTTATCGTATTTTCTGGAAAAAAGAAACCCAGTGCAACATTGCCGCTGAAGAAGGAGTCAGCAAAATGGCAATCTCCAAGCGTCTAAAAACGACGTTAACAGCACTTCGTAATAATCTTAACGAGTAAATTATTATGGGCATCCTGTCATGGGATGCTTTTTTATTATTTTTTATCAGCAGGTTTACTTTCTCTCTTTTCATGGCCTATCTATGTAAGGCATAACAAAACGGCCTTACAGGAAGGAAGGTCACAAAATGGAGCACCATCTTACTATTCGTGTTTCAAAGAAGCCCGTAGATACCGGAATTGTCAGTTACCATACTGTTACCCTTCGCGAACGAATTCTTCGTTTCTTGCTGGGAAAGCCGTATACGCTGACAGTTCTTGTACCCGGTAACAGCATCAGATCACTATCAATTGACGAAATTCCAAAGGAAGGAGGAAATACCCATGAGCCAAACCAATCAACAGCTTCATAATGTAATTACTAATTTACATGCATTGGCGGATTCCTTACAAGTGCTGGCTGATACTATGGCAAGTAAAGAACAGGAAGCTACTGCACCCACGGTCTCCACCTCACCCACAAAACCGAAAAAGCCAGCTCTTACTCTTGTCGATGTTCGCACGGTACTGGGTAAAAAAGCGAATACCGGATTTTCTAAAGAAGTTCGCGAACTGCTGCAGCAATATGGGGCCAGTAAATTAAGTGCAGTTTCACCGGAGCAGTATCCAGCATTATTAAAAGATGCGGAGGCGATCGGACATGCCACCGAATAATCACGCCATATTATCCGCTTCCTCCTCATATCGCTGGCTGCATTGTCCCCCATCGGCACGACTGGAAAGTAACTTTGCTTCTACGGAGTCACAGGCAGCCGCCGAAGGAACTGCTGCTCATGCGCTAGCCGAACACAAACTCCGACGCACACTCAAACGGCGAAGCAAACGTCCGGTATCCGATTACGATACTGATGATATGGAACAATACACTGACGACTACTGCGACTTCTGTATGGAGCAATATGAGCAAGAAAAGCAAAACTGTCCGGATACCAAAATAGCAACTGAAATCAAGCTGGATCTGTCAGCCTATATTCCACATGGCTTTGGCACTTGCGACTGTTTAATTGTTTCAGACAAGCGACTGCACATTATTGATTTCAAATATGGTCAAGGAATCGTGGTCGATGCCACTAACAATTCACAGTTAAAGCTATATGCACTCGGAGCACTGGCCCTCTATGGTAACTTGTACGATTGCACGGAGGTTGCCCTGACGATTTTTCAACCGCGTCGTGATAATATCGGTACCTGGACAATTCCCGCAGCAGATCTGTTGGCTTGGGCAGAAGCGGACTTAAAACCAATGGCCCAACAAGCCTATGCAGGAGAAGGCAATTACTGTTCCGGTGATTGGTGTACCTTTTGCCGAGCAGCTACGAAATGCCGCACCCGAGCCGAAGCCAAGCTGAAATTAGCAAACTATGAATTTGCCTTACCCCCACTCCTCACCGATGACGAAATTGAACATATTCTGGGTATGCTTGACGATCTTACCCAATGGGCCAATGCCCTAAAAACCTATGCATTAGATGCCGCCGTAGCCCATGGCAAGGTATGGCAAGGCTGGAAGGTTGTTGCAGGCCGCTCCAATCGCAGATATACGGATGAGGCTAACGTGGCGGAAGCAGCAAAAACAGCCGGGTATGAGGATATTTACAAGAAAAAGCTCATTACGATTACTGAAATGGAAAAGCTGATGGGCAAGAAAAACTTTACTACCATTCTCGGTGCATTAGTAGATAAACCACCGGGAAAACCCACGCTTGTACCACTGATAGACAAGCGTCCGGCTCTCAATATAACAGATATCAATCATGAATTTACGGAGGTAACTGAAAATGAACCCTATCAATAAAACAAAAGTAGTAACTGGTACTGTACGTCTTTCCTATGCCAATGTATGGGAACCAAAATCCATTAACGGCGGCAAAGAAAAATATAGTGTGTCGCTCATTATTGCCAAGTCCGATACAAAAACGCTCGAAGCTATCAATACTGCCATTGATGCTGCCATTACAGAAGGTATTTCTAAATTTGGGGGTAAAAAGCCAAATAAAGCCTCTTTAAAGCTGCCCCTTCGGGATGGCGATGTCGAACGTGATGATGATGCCTATAAAGATAGTTATTTCGTCAATGCCAATAGCATTACGGCTCCACAGATTGTAGATAAACACGTACAACCTATTTTAGACCGCAGCGAGGTATATAGTGGCGTGTATGCCCGGGTATCCATTACATTTTATGCCTTTAATTCAAATGGTAATCGTGGTATTGCCTGCGGGCTGGGTAATATCCAGAAAATCTCTGACGGAGAGCCATTAGGCGGCAAGACCACAGCAGCCGATGATTTCACCACCTTAGATGATGACGACTTTTTATCCTAATTACTTTACGAAAAGAGGTACTGAGACAATGTTGAAAACAATAATAGATACTGTATTAGCAATTGATTTTACCGTGATATCCTTCGTAGGCGTAGTATTCATGACCCACTCTTTACTGGATGATGCCAGACGTCGCAAACGGGAAAAAGAGAGCGATAATCGGCTGAACAATCGATCCTAATCCAAATAAGCTGCATATGGGGCGGAGGTATTTCCTCTGCCCTATTGCTATACAAAAGAAGGTGTATGTATGAAGCATATCAGTATTGATATCGAAACCTATAGCAGCACGAATCTTTCAAAAGCTGGCGTATATCGTTATGCTGATAGTGACGATTTTGAAATCCTGCTTTTTGGGTATGCCGTAGATACTGGCAAGGTGCAAGTAATTGATCTTGCCTGTGGCGAGAAAATTCCTACTTCTATTATGGAAGCCCTATCCGATGATGCGGTTACCAAGTGGGCATTTAACGCGCAGTTTGAACGTGTCTGCCTATCCCATTACGTAAAGCATTGGTTGGCACCCGGCTCCTGGCATTGTACGATGGTTTGGTCTGCCACACTGGGCCTTCCCTTATCGCTAGAAGGTGTCGGTACGGTATTAGGCTTAGATAAGCAAAAATTAAAGGAAGGCCATGATCTCATCAAATATTTTTGTATGCCATGTGCTCCCACGAAGGCGAATGAAGGCCGTACACGTAACCTTCCCCAGCACGACAGGGAAAAATGGCAGCGTTTTAAGTCCTATAACCAGCGTGATGTCGAAACAGAGATGAGTATTCAAAAGCGGTTTTCTATATCTCCCGTAGCTGCTACGGAATGGCGACATTATAAACTGGATCAGGAAATAAACGACCGGGGCATCCAGATAGATGCCACATTAGTACGACAGGCTATTGTTTGTGATGATACCTTTCGTCATACCCATATAAAAATAGCACAAGAGTTAACGGGCCTTGAAAATCCCAACTCACCAATCCAGCTTAAAGAATGGTTAGCAGCAAACGGTATGCCGATCCCTTCCCTTTCTAAGGGTGATGTTGCTACTGCACTGGAAACGGCTACGGGCACGGCCAAAACTGTATTGGAATTACGCCAGCAGCTTGCCAAATCCAGCGTCAAAAAATATACGGCGATGGAAGCTGCCAAATGTCACGATGGTCGTATACACGGCCTGCTGCAATTTTATGGTGCCAATCGGACCGGACGCTGGTCTGGCAGGCTCGTACAGGTACAAAATTTACCGCAAAACCATCTGCCGGATCTGGCACTGGCACGTAGTCTCATCAAATCTGGTCAGTTCGATATGGTAGAGCTACTCTATGATTCCGTTCCCTCTGTGCTATCAGAACTGATCCGTACGGCATGCATCCCAAAACCAGGCTGTCGATTTTTCGTAGCTGACTTTTCAGCAATCGAAGCGCGGGTAATTGCGTGGCTTGCTAAAGAAAGCTGGCGCATGAAGGTATTTGCAGCCGGTGGGGATATTTACTGTGCATCCGCCAGTCAAATGTTCCACGTACCGGTGGTAAAACATGGCATCAACGGTCACCTCCGGCAAAAAGGTAAAATAGCCGAGCTTGCATTAGGATACGGCGGTTCCGTCGGTGCGTTAAAAGCGATGGGCGCTATCGAGATGGGAATTCCTGAAGAAGAACTGCAGCCGCTTGTAGCTGCCTGGCGTACCACCAATCCCCATATTGTAAAGCTATGGTGGGATATCGACCGGGCAACAAAAAAATGTGTTAAAGAACATGTATCCACAGAAGCCCATGGGATTCACTTTAAATATCAATCCGGCTGCCTGTTTCTCCAGCTTCCTTCCGGTAGAAGGCTTTCGTATGTAAAACCCCGTATCGCCTTAAACCGATTCGGTAAGGAAGCCGTTACCTATGAAGGCATTGGTAGCACTAAGAAATGGGAACGGCTGGAATCGTATGGGGCAAAGTTTGTTGAAAACATCGTGCAAGCTACCAGCCGGGACATTTTAGCGGAAGCTATGGAACGGCTAAATGAAGCTGGTTTTAACATTGTAATGCACGTCCATGACGAAGTTATCATTGAAGCGCCCTGTGATGTCTCACTGACAACGATCTGTACCATCATGGGACAACCGCCAAATTGGGCAGATGGCTTACTACTCCATGCCGACGGGTATGTTTGTGATTTTTATCAAAAAGATTAAAAAATTTCCGAGTATCAGGGTTTACTTCTCACATTCTACTGGCCTATCTGTGAGAGCCATTTCCCGATACCCGGATTTTTTTATAACGGGTTCGAATCTGATTCGTTTGCTTTGCCTATAGATAGGAGGGACAAATGGCTCCCAAAAAATCTATATAAAGGTGGTTTTATTATGAAAGAACTGATACCGAAAGACGAATATGGTGTATTTGCGGATACGCGGGACGTTGCAATCGTAGATGATTTGGTGCATGAGGCGCTCCATTTATCATCTACCAATCTGGAACATTCTTTACAACTGATCGAACAAGCATTTCTAGATTGTGAATGTCCTTGGATAAAGGAATGTGTCCGCGAAACAGTAATGCACTGGTGGTTACAAGCAAGACCAACTGAACGGGATGTGTATCAATGGTTTTTGCAGCACTACAAAGAAAGGGTGTGTCAAGAGTTTTGTGTAAATCGATTCAATAAGCAACATCGTATTGCTGCATA
>NZ_JAQDBC010000057.1:0-9770 GCF_027681725.1 Caecibacter sp. AF58-12pH5A
TATGCAGCAATACGATGTTGCTTATTGAATCGATTTACACAAAACTCTTGACACACCCAAAAGGTTTCTTCCGGATTACTGGGGATTTGAAACATCTGCGTAAATGATATTGGCAGTTGTGGCAATTGCAAAGGATATACAAAAAGGATTTCTCCCTTGTCTGTATTTATCCAATATATATTCTTATGTTCCTCATTTCCCAACCACTCTAGGGCCGCCTGAATTTCCTTTCGTACATTAGTTGCAATGGGATAGCTTGCACTTTCTATACGACCATAGCGTGTCTGACACGGCTGTCCTTTAAACATGGTACGTAGCGTAACTTCCATTCCGCCGGCAAGCTTTACTTTAGGCATCTTCTCTTCCACATTTTGAACTGGAATACCGAAAGCATCGACAGATTTAGATTGACCTGTATCTTTCCGTAATTCGGCCTGCAACAATGCCTGATTTATAATCTTGGTAAATTTTCCGTCTTTATCTATGACTGGTACATTTTGCTCGATTAGCCGTTCAGATTCAAAGACAACAGACAAATTTTCTGTATCCTGTTTCTTTGATTGGTTCTCAGTTGTATCTTTACTATAAAATTGAAATAATAATGTAAGTGCTTCTGATACATGATCACGCTTTTCCAGCATTTGAAATGCAGCGTTCGTCAACGCCTTGTGCAAAACTTCCGGGTCAGTAAAATAATTTGTTTCTCCCATCAGGATTTGCAGCGGTTGGCAATCAGGAATCAGCGTAGATAATTCAGTTGGAACCTTTGTCATTGATATGTTAAATTTATTAAGATATTTTTTATTCCAATTGCTTTCTGTACATAAAGCCTTAATTTCTGCTATCGACTGAGAAGTTAGCTCTTCTGGCTTTAAGTTTTTTATTTTTTTACTTATATCTTCATTAGTCACCTTATATAGTGGTGTTAGGTTCATTCCTGGGTAAGACCCTTGATTTGTGCCATATTTTCTGATTCCGACTGCATAATCCACAGGTATTGCGCGAATATCTACAATTTTTCCATGTGCCAGTGTAATGCCCAGGCATGGATTTTTAGCACGGATTTTGGGAAGCCGCAAATATTTTAAATGCCATACATCCATTTGAATATCTGCCTTATGCAAAGCTCTGGTCAGCTCGTATAATTCGTTAATCACGTTGCATCGCCTCTTATCGGAAATTCCAACACGCCCTTACGGATACAGATATTTGTATCATAAACTGCACGATAATCAGATTTATACCCATCTGAAAACACGCTGCGATACATGGATGGAATCATAATATCCGGCATATCATTGCATACATGCGTCGTCGCCCTAAATGGACCTACATAAGATGGTGTAAATTCGCTCCATCCTAGTGACAACGTCGCGAATGATTGACCTTTTTTAAGACGTTTGTAAAACATCTCTTGATAGGCGTGTCCAGGTGAGGTTGTTCTTCGATCCCAAGCCAATGTCTTGGCCGATAACTTGCGTTTGTCTGGATTTGTAGTTACATCGGCATATAGCCGGTAACACACATCCAGTAAAACAGTGGCATACAGCTGATAATTGTTATCTTTTTTAATATTATTCGGACTTCGCAATGGTCCTCCATAATTTGTTACATAGGAATGATATTGTGGCCGTGCACAAAGTTCTACTTTGCGAGGCATTACCAGTACTGCCGGACCCCAAAGAATGCTTTCAAAAATTCCTCGAACAGCCGAATAAGTTGGAGCAGGATAGCTACATGGTGAATCACCACAATCTGGCCGCGTCCACATAGCCGTATTACCAGCAATTTCCATTTCCACATGATACAACTTATTATCCAAAATATATCAGCTCCTTTCGCATTGCTCGTTTTCGTACATACGCATCGTTTTGCACACGTTTGTTTCCCTTATTATATCACATTGTAAACAGCAAAGTGAATACTTAAGCCATACTAATCTGACATAGCCCAACGTATAATTCATCCCGCGTTTGCTTTTCAGGCATCTAAGCTATATGTTGCTAAAATTAGGCCATCTACTGGCCTAAAATTCAGTGTTAATTTGATGAAAAACGGATTTTTTACGTTCTGAATTGACCCGCTTTTTTCGAATAAAACTGACCCGCTTAACCCGACAGCATCTTTCGAGCCAATGAAAATATCGCTGGCCCCAATCCCAGGCTATATATGACTTGAAGATTCTCTAGCTTTACGTTATACTAAATACAGAAGCTTCAGAAGAAGCCAAATCTGCGCCAGCCCGCATGGCGATTGTCTTGGTAGGGGTTTTCTTAAAGAAATAAGGTTCTGTCATGACAGATTTTTCAATCAGCGCCGATTTTTGTCGTTTCAGCCGCAGGGGAATGCGGGTTTTAGGAGACAGGGTTTCTACAATTTAGCCCCTTTCATGCGTCCTTTTTGCGGCCGACCTCTCACACCACCGTGCATACCGTTCGGTACACGGCGGTTCTCTAGTTTTCACGGGCTTGCTCATAATAGGCCGACAGGGTTGTGTACCCCAGTCGGTCTATTTCTTTATTGCTAAGGATTACGTTCAACATCAATGCCGCTCTCCATATTGTATGTGTCAACGTTTTCTCGGTGAAATCTTCATCTATGGGAGTGTGACAAAACGCGAAAGCATTTTGTCCACTTCCTTTTTTTTAAGAATGACCTTTGAAAAATGGGCGCAAAGCCCCTTTCCTCTTAAAGCAGTATTTTTACAGGTTATGCGGCTTTCTGCAAGCGTAGTTTTTTATTACCACAAAAGGAGGTCCGCTGTCTCGAAAGAGTCGGCGGACCTCCTTTGCTGTTTGGATCTGTGTTATTTCACAGCCCCGTTTCTTTTGTCCATTCGTTCACTAATTTTCTTGCTTTCTCAATGTCTGTCTTCGTTAACTTGGCAAACTCTTTTATAACTTCCCACTCATCGTTTGTAGCCCGTATTTGATGCTGGCCTCGTGGATTTTCAGACTTCTTTCGGCCAGCCCCTTCACGGGTGCCGCCCCATTTGTTTTCTTCTGTCATCGCATTTTACCTTTCACAAAGACGTAACCGCCCACGCACCACATAACCACAGCTGTAGCAAGAACTGCATAATCCAAAGCGTCCAAAGCATTGAAATTTATATTCACAATGCAATGCAATGACAACAGAGAAGACACTAGAAAAATAAACTTATCTGTTTTCATGATTTGCGAAATGTGCTATACTTGAGGTGACAGGGGGCAAGCCGCCTCCCAGGTTGTTATCATTCTCGTAAGTGCTTTACCGCCAAGGCGATTGTCAGTAAGCCCGAGACGATGGTGACAACCTTTTCTATCCTCTCAAGTATTTCCATTGCTTCACCTCCTTTTATGATTATATCATATCAAATATTTTTGAATTTTGTTAATCATTTTTCTAGTTTATTCTACCCGTACATCCTTTATTTTTAAGGGTGTACGGGCTTTTTTTATTGCTGAAAATCGGGAAAAGAGGCGCATCTCAAAATGGATGCGTAGTGGAAAAGTATCGTGCAACGCACGATGGATTAGGATATTACAAAGCGGCGTAAAGTATAGTATAATTTCAAAAAAATACTCACGAATAACATACAACAAATAATAAAAACTCCCGAAATAACGCAAATCAATGAATAATAACTAACACGAATCATCATATTGAATAACGAAAAAGTATAAAATATATACTTTTGTATAATTTAAAAACAAGAGGGAAAATTATATAATGAACTAAGAAATAGTAATTTAATTATAAAATTACTTAATATATTATGGCAAATCAATACTAAAATATTCTAATTTCAAGGAGTCTTATCAACATGAATTCATTACATCCACCGTCAGCTTAACAATCGTACAGCGTACATACCAACAGCAATATAGGTCTTGTATGGGCAGGGAACCTTCGGTACGCTGGCACGAGTGGGAAGGAGAATCGCTATGAGAAAACAGTACAACACTCTAACCATGCTAGTCTTAGCCAGCCTATTCACCATGACCCTCAGCGTACCCCAAGTTCAAGCCAGTATCCTGATTGGCACTGTCGACCCTAACACAAATACTGTGGCAGAGACAAAATTCCCTGAAAACACACCTGTGAAAGTGATTCCGGAAGAATCTATCGTCATCGTCGACGACGCCGTCCACGTATCGGAACTCACCAAACAGTCCGAATACAACATCATTACCCTGAGTGGAGACGATGCAAAAGTTGTCGTAACCGGTGGCAATGTCGTAGAAGGTAAAAACTATGCTACGCCTAGCCTGGCCGCCGCCTACACCATAGAAGACGTTACGCCCGTCTTAGGTAATAAGGTAGTCATCGAGAAGGGTGCTGAAGTGCTGATAGCGCCTACAGCAGATACAGATAGTCCCGTTTTGGCCGGTGGCTATGCAGAAGCCGCTGCTGCCCAAGCCAATGAAGTAATCGTGCGCGATGCCACCTTGATTATTGCCAAGGAGGCCCCGTCCAACGTCCTTACGGCTGCCGTGCTTACTCAAGATGTAAAGCCGGTTAACGCCTCTCTCTATGGCGGCGCCGGCAATAACCTGGCCCAGGACAATACAGTCAGTCTTACCGATGTAAATATCAATGAAAACACTGAACTCACTATTGCCGGTGGCTACATCCATGACGAAGGCAGCGCCGACAAGAACGAAGTCAGCCTCACCAACCTGAACCTCGATCCGGATTCGACCTATATTTCTGAAGTCGCTGGCGGCAATGCCTATAATGGCACAGCCAATGAAAATACCGTAGCCATTACGCAAGAAACGGCTGTGCCCGTTGAGCTCGGTGATGTCTATGGTGGCTATACCTACGAATCCACAGCCAATAACAATACAGTCACCCTGAAAGGCACGGAAATCGCTGCGGCTGCAGCAAACACCAATGCCCTGACCCCGCTCCCGGAAAAAAGCCTTCAGGCGGACTATGTCGCCGGTGGGGATACGTGGGATGAAGCCGCGAACGAAAACACCGTTTCCCTGACCCAGGCCTATGCTTATACCGTCATTGGCGGCACGACAGGCAATGCCGTAGCGAACGGAAACGAAGTTTCCCTCACCCAATCCTTTGCCGGTCAGACCACAGGTGGCACCGTCCGGGCCTATAGCCTCGAAGTCACGGACACCATCACCGCCGATGCCAACAAAGTCACTGGTACAGACAACAGCATGTACATGGTCTATGGCGGTCATGTAGAAGGGAACGGATTCCAGTATAACTACCCGTCATATCAGCTCCAGTCCGCAAACGCAATCTTGGCAGACACCTCCAACGAAGACATCCTCAAACCGACCCTCCAGGCCAACGATAATCGCGTCGACCTCAAAAACGGTACCGTCTATGATGAAGTATACGGCGGCTTAGTCGACACGGGTTTTGGCATGGTCGATGCAGTGCTGATGACCACTGCGGCACAACAGCCACAAGAGCCATCCGTACCTAAAACCATCGAAACCTACCGCGCCGATAGCAACAACGTCCACCTGGAAAACATGGACGTATCCGGCAATATCTATGGCGGTAAAGCAGACAAGATGCAATCCTATGGCAGCTACGATAATTCGGAAAACACCCTCCATGCTGACACGAACACGGTCGAACTCGTGGGCGGCACCGCTGCAGCAGACATTACCGGCGGCGAAGTCTCCACTGGCGGCAGCACTGGGGGATTGCTTAGATCCGTGAACGTAGCCGTTGCAACTCCGGCCTCTTCCCCTTCCACCTATACGCTGGCAGCCGATGGAAATGAAGTCCATATCAAGGGTACCACCGTCAACGGCAGCATCTATGGCGGTAAAGTCACAACGGAAGTCTCAACCTGGTATTCGCTGCTAAGAAAGGAACCCACAGCCCACGCCAACAACAACAAAATTACCCTGGCAGACGCCACCATCAGCTATGATCCGCCTATGACATATGCAAACAGTCTGGCCAGTGCAGCCCCGGTCTTGCGCGTTGCCCGGGCATTGCAGTCACCGCAGGTCATCATCGGCGGGTACACCCCTGTCGGTGAAGCCTCCGCCAACAGCGTAGAACTCACAAACGCCAACGTAAGCAACGACCAGCTCACCATCTACGGCGGCCTCGCACCCGACACGGCCTCGCAAAACCGCGTAGCCATCACCGGCACAACCGACGCCAATGGCGCCCCCTCCATCCAGACCGGCAACCTCTACGGCGGCAAAGCCGGCAGCCAAGACACAGCGTACTCTTACAGCAACGGAGAACGTGCCTTGCGGCTTACGACCGATAGTGAGGGAAATGGCACGTACACAGCCGGCATCGCCAGTGCTGGCAACGCCATTACCCTGACCAACGTACATGCAGCCGACGTCTACGGCGGCAAGGCCGAAGCCAATACCTCCCTTACGCCGGTTGACCCGGACGGCAACGATGTGGTCCAACAACAGCTGAAGCTGAATTCCTTGAGCGCCACCGTCACGGCAGCAGCCAACGGCAATAATGCCAGCCTCACCAATAGCCAGGCTGACACCGTCTATGGCGGCACTGTCTCCGGCGAAATTCAAGAGGCCAGTGATGCAGCATATTACCTTGGCGTAGAACCGGATCAAACAAAGTTGAGCCTGGACTTCCAAGCCAATGAGAACACCGTAACCCTGCACCACGCCACCATCGGCAGCGTCTGGGGCGGCTACACAGCCAGCTCCGAACAGTCGTCAACGCCTATCTTTAACAGCGTCGTCCTGCGTGCAGTGATTGCTAATCCGGCGTACTACGAAGTAAGCGCTGGCAGTGCCAATGACAACCAAGTCTACCTCGACCAAGACGCCATCGTTACTGACCTGGCCATCGGCGGCGAAGCAGCCGCTGGCACAGCGGATAGAAACCTCCTCTCCCTGAACGGCGTCAGCGTCGGCCCGGCAGCAGGTGAAGCAACCCCTTACCCGTTTACTTCTATATACAAATGGTCTATTTCACCGGCATCGGCAAACTTCACCGGCACGCTCCTGGCCGGCGGCATTGCCCACACGGGTGAAGCCTCCGCCAATACCGTCCAGATAAAAAATACCACCCTGAACAGCCAGCTCACGCACATCCTCGGCGGCTGGGGCAGTACCCATCGCGACAGCAACACCCTCGACCTGGCCTTAGCCAGCACGGCAGATGCAGATAACCAAGTCATCGTCGCAGCCGGTATCGCTGAAGACGGCCATGCCAATGGCAACACCCTGACCCTCACCGACACGGGCAGCGGTACCTATCACACCATCATCGGTGGCCTCTCAAAAGACGATTATCCGACAGAATCCACCTATGGCGCTTCTGGCAATACCGTCACCGTCAGTGGTATCACCATGGAAACTAGCTACATCGACGAGAACGTAACAGATCGGCCCGTCATCATCGGTCTCCAAGGCGGCCGGGCCCTCGCCGGTGACGCCACAGGCAATACGCTCCAGGCGACAAACAGCGACCTTACCCTCACCGTCGGCGGCTATGCCGAAGCAGGAAATGCTACAGGAAATACAGTCCGCATCATCGACTCCCAGGCAGATGTCCTGGCAGATGGAACGCTGCCCGGCTTCGTAGCCGGTGGCATGACCCGCATGGGCAGCGAAGCCTCCGGCAACTACGTCACCGTGACGGATCACTCGGACATCGCTGCCATAGAAGGCGGCTACGCCTCCCTCGGCAACTCTGCCGGCAATAGCGTCTACCTCGCCAACAGCCACTCCGGCCTCGTCGTTGGCGGCGGCACAGGCAGCACCCTCTCTTCACTGATTACGGAATCCTTGACGTATGAAGCATCTACCATGGGCGACGCCAAAGGAAATGAAGTCCTCATCGACGCTGACAGCACCGCAGACAAAGCCCTCGGCGGCATTTCTCTGGACCTGCAGCTTCAGGCCGGACCTGACGCAATCCTCATGGCAGCACCCGTTTTAAGCCTATCTGCCGGACCTGAGCCCATCAACAGCGGCAACGCCCTCAACAACACGGTCACCCTCAAGCAAGGTACCGTCACCACCAGTATCGTCGGCGGCTTCTCCCAATCCGGCGAAGCCAGCGGCAACACCCTCAACCTCTACAGCGGCACAGCCGGCACCACCGATGCGGACGCCAATTCTAGCAGCCTTAACATCGACCCGAACCTCATCGCCGGCGGCTACGCTATGAACGGCGCAGCAACAGGCAATACAGTCAACGTATACGGCAGCAAACTAGGCACCATGATGAGCCTCTACGGCGGCTACAGCCTCACCGACAGCCGGGACAACACTCTCAACATGTACACCAAAGACAACACCGTACAAAACCTGGGCTACTTCCAAAACCTCAACTTCTACGTCCCGGAAGACACGGTCGCCAATGAAACCCTGCTCACCGTTACCGACACAGCCGACGTCAGCAACGCCGCCATCCAAGCGGGCATCCAAGAATCTACCAAACTCAGCCCGGGCGAACACATCAACGTCATTTACGACGCCAAGGGCCTTGCTACCGACGGCGCCACCTACCACATGATGCCAGGCCTCGACAAAGCCATCGACACGGGCTTCGTCCTGCACCAAGTACGCATCCACCAGCAAGACCCCTATACCATCGTCCTCGACATCCCTGAAAACGACCAGCCCGCCCTTCACCCGGATACCAAACTCATCCCTGAAGAACGCACTGCGGCCATCAGCCGCCTCAACAACGCAGCTGACTTCGCCCTCAGCAACGCCTACGACGGTGCCCTCGCAGCGTGGGAACAAAACGAAGTCAAAGCCAAATTCGCACCCTACATCGTCCTAGGCGGACACGACCTCCGCACCGACACGGGCTCCTACATCGACACCCAAGGCTTCAACGGCAACCTCGGCTTCGTCCGCCGCACCTACCATGAAACCTACGCCGATACGATCATGCCCTTCGTAGAATACGGCAACGGCAACTACACAGCCCACCTGGACAACGGCGCCAGAGCCGACGGTGACCAACACTACACCGGCGCAGGCCTCCTCGTCAGACGCGACAAAACAAATGGCCTCCACTACGAAGCCATGCTAAGAGCCGGCCGCCTGGACAGTGACTTCCACACCCAAATCCTAGGCTACCAAGCCAGCTACGACACCAACACGCCCTACATCAGCGCCCACCTGGGCCTCGGCAAGCTCTGCCAAAAACAAAACAACAGCACCTACGACATCTACACCAAATTCCTCTGGACCCACCTGGCCTCCGACACGGTAACCCTCCACAGCGGCTTGGGCAACAGCCAATACAACCTGGACAGCGTAAACGCCTACACTGCAAGACTAGGCTTCCGCTGGACCAAAACCCTCAGCCCGTCCAAATCCTACTACGCAGGCCTGGCCTGGAACTACGAATTTGGAGACAACGCCAAAGCCCACTACGGCCTCCTGGAAACCCCGACAGCCGGAGTCAAAGGATCCAGCGCCCTGTTTGAACTAGGCTGGCAAAGCCAGATCACAAAAGAAAACCCCTGGGGCGCCAAAATCCAAGTAACAGCCTGGACAGGCATCCAAAAAGGCCTAACCTACAGCGCCACCATCAGCAGAGCCTTTTAGAAAAAGCAAAGACGAGAAAAAACTCGCTGACGCAAAGCAAGGACTCCCTTCCCCGCTCATCCCCAGCTTGATGAGCGAGAGAAGGGGATCAGTGGTTAAGTGATTCTCACTCTATAGCGAAGGAAAAAGTTGAGGATCCGCTGAACCGTAAAATAAAATCATATGGTGTATCAAATCAAATGGGGATGTGACAAAATGAGAAATCATTTTGTCCACATCCTCTTTTTATTTGCATCTTGA
>NZ_JAQDBC010000058.1:0-7352 GCF_027681725.1 Caecibacter sp. AF58-12pH5A
ATGGGGCATAAAGTAGATTCATGCAATACCGATTTACACAAACTATTTTACACTCCCGGGGTTTGCGGCCTTTTGGCTACTGGCACAGCCAGGCGGTACGGGTGACGCAGGAGCGCCGCGTTTTATGCCTAGTATTTGTCAAAGTTTGACACGTAATCAACACGCATGTGGTAAATGATGGACATGTCTTTTACATAGTTTTGGCAATTGTTTGACGAACATGAAAGCAAATCAGTGCGCACATTGGCAAAAAAAACGCGGCTACGTTACCGTTTTGTGACGTAGTCGCGTTATTGTTTATCAGCATATTACCACTAGTTTTGCTAACAGTTACGTGCGATAGCGGGTATATACATACTCGTAAAGCTGATTACGGTATTGGTTAATTTCCATGTCATCATAGCAAAGGGGTAATTTATACAGTGTGTCCCGTATCAGATTTTTGATAATGGCCTTTGTATCCGGCTTTTCGTTCCAATGATCAAGTTTCTCAATTTGTTTTTTTACGGTTTCATACAGAGTGACTGCCGTGCTTTTTACTTCTTTAATTTCCTCAGGATTTAAATCATCCCGGCACAGAAGATCGAAGACGTAGAGTTCTTCGTCGTTCTCAAAGCCTTCGCGGATGTAGCGTTTTTCTTCCTGGTTGAGTTTGTTTGCCAGTTCCAGTAAGGCCGTAAAGGTCTGTTCAATGGTGGCCCTGTCCTGTTCTTTATTGTAGTCGTCGATGATGGCCCGGTAGCGTTCGTAATAGTCGATCCGGGCCGGGTTATGCAAAAGGAGGCCGTCCAGTTTCTTTTGTATGACTTCTTCTAAATCCCGCATGAGGAGGTTTTTATTCTTCACGCGGGCAAATTCCCGGCTCAAGCGGCCAAAATCGATACTGGCAATATTGAGGCGCAGGGGCTTTTTTTCTGCGACAGCCGGTTCTGACGACGTATCCATTTCTATATAGTCGCTGACAATCTGATTAATGGCGACTTGCAGGTCTGTCGTATCGACGTGACGGCGTTTCTTCTGCAGTTCCCCGTAGATGGCGACGATGCCATCGTATTGCTTGCGTGTCTGGAGGGACACATCATCGCGATCGGCGTATTTCATGAGGCGCTTCAGTTCCGCCGTATAGGTAGTAAAGGTCTTTTTATCTTCCATGGTGCCGCAGACAGCATTGGCGGCTTCTTTGAGGAGGGCAATCTTTTTAAAATACGTTGCACTCACCAAGTCCGGCAGGGAAAATCCCTTTTGTGCCAAAAACGTTTCCGTTTGGTCGATAATCTCTAAAATACGCTTGATGAGCTGCTCTTTGTCGATGGTCGGGTCCGTGCCGGACGTGCCGTTGCCATTAGCTGTATAATCGGCCAGGGCTTTGCGCAGCGCCTTGACGATGCCGATGTAATCGATAATCAGGCCGTTGCTCTTGCCTTCATTGACGCGATTGGCCCTGGCAATGGCCTGCATCAGCGTATGGGCCTTGAGGGGCTTATCGAGATAGAGGCAGGACAGGCATTTGACGTCAAAGCCCGTCAGCCACATGGCACAGACAAAGACGACCCGGAAGGGATTTTGTTCGTCCTTAAACTCTTTATCGAGCTTGCGTTTTTCCATTTTTTCGCGGTGATAGGCAATATCGAGGCCCCATTTCTGAAAGGTCTTGATTTCGTTCTGTTCCTGGCTGATGACGACAGCCATTTCCGTTTCCTTCATCCATTGCAGTTTTCGTTTCAGTTCCTGTGCTTCCTGCTGGGAGCCCTTATGCAGGTGCTGTTCCAGCTGCTTGATTTCTTCTTGCCAGTATTTCTGGACGTAGTTGTACATGCGCACACAGGTTACCTTGTTAAGGCAGACGAACATGGCCTTACCGCTGGTCCAAAGATCCGTATAATGGCGTACGAAATCGCGGGCAATGGCTTGTAAGCGTGGCTCTGCCGTGAGGATATGGACTTCCTTGGCAAATTCCCGTTCCAGCTTTTCTTCCTGGTCTCCATCGACATCGGCCGCTTCGATAGCATCGAGAATTTTGTCGGTAATATCCGGATTCTCAAGGTTGAGTATTTTTTCGCCTCTGTTTTCGTAGTATAAGGGCACCGTCGCGCCATCCTCTACAGCACGGCGGAAGTCATAAATCGATACGTAGCCGCCAAAGGTCCGGACTGTAATGTTATCGCTGGAGAGCAAGGGCGTACCGGTAAAGCCGATACGCGAGGCCGTTGGCAAGAGGTGCATCATATTTTCGGCAAAAATGCCGTACTGGCTGCGATGGGCTTCGTCGGACATGATGATAATATCGTGATCCGGTATAATCGGTGCCGCATCAGGCCGGTTGAACTTCTGGATGAGCGTAAAGATAAAGGCTGGATTGCCTTTTAGTTTTGCTACCAGGTCGTCACCGCTCGCAGCCATAAAACGGGACGCACTTTCCTTGCCCAAAAGGCCGCAGTTTTGGAAGGTATCGCTGATTTGCCGGTTCAGCTCTTCCCGGTCGGTAAGGACGACAAAGGTCGGCGAGCCCATGAATTTGCGCAGTATCTTTTTGGCCAGGAAGACCATGGAATAGCTCTTGCCTGAGCCCTGGGTATGCCAAAATACGCCCAGTTTCCCTTTATTCAGTTGCCGGTCCGCATAGGCCTTTACGGCCTCATTGACGCCCAAATACTGGTGATTCCGCGCCAAAATTTTTGCCGTATGGCCGCCAGAATGGTCGTAGAGGATGAAGTTCTCGAAGAGGTCGAGGAAATTTTCCTTGCGGCAAATGCCCCGTAGCATCGTTTCCAGGGCCACGTCGCCGGGATCAGATTCAGCCAGTCGTTTCCACTCGTGGAAAAACTCATAGGCACTGCCTAGAGTACCGACCTTGGCTTCTTCGCCATTAGAGAGCATGATAAAGGCATTATAGTAAAAGAGCTGGGGCACCGTGTCCAAATAGTCGCGGTAGTTATCGTCGTAGGCATTGCGCACATCGACGGTATGCTTCTTCAATTCGATAAAAAGCAGAGGGATGCCATTCACGAAGCCGACGATATCTGCCCGGCGCCGGTACAGTTCACCGTATACTTTCAGTTCCTTCAAGGCCAGGAACTCATTGCGTTCAGGATTTTTGAAATCCATGAGGATAGCCTGTTTCTTTTCCGTTTTACCATTTGCTTTCCTGACCGTGACGGGAATCCCGTCGCGGAGGAAAGAATATTTTTCTTCATTGATTTGTAAGAGGGACGCCGTAGACAACCGTCTTTCCAGTCCTTGCCGAGCTTCAAGCATTTGATCTTTAGTCAGCCAGGGATTAAATTTCTTCAATGCCTTTTCTACGCGCCCATATAACAGGACATCACGGTAACTTTCCCGGCCGTACGTCCCGTCTTTCCCTAATTTTTCGCTATCATAGGCCAGCTGCACATCCCAGCCCAGCTCCGCCAGCACCTCACCGGCACCATCCCGGACCAGAACGTTTTCGGAATAGTCGTAACTCAAACAGACACACCCCCTTTATACTTCGATTTCCCCGCTCATAAGCTTGGGCAATAAGCGGTTACGGGCTTCAGATAAAGTCAAATTCAGTTTTATTTTAATTTTTATTTGCTCCATAATTGGCTTTACTGTTTCCTCAAAATTTTTGACTATATTTTTGTTTGGAATAGTCATTTTTATATTGTCAAAGGTCCTCAATACTATAGTATCAAATACTCCCCCGTTAGCCATTTTTTTAAATGCTTCAATCTCTTTGTGAACTGCAAAAAAAAGATAATACGGAGCATCTAATTTGTCCGATTTTAAAGCAAAGCACGATTGATTCATCGCCATAGGCACAGCTAGTAATGCCAAGTTTCCAACGGTTCCCCGGGCAGTGATGATGACTGTATTTACAGGATATAACCTACTATTACAATTTTCTAAGCCTTCTTCTGTAATATATTTTTCAGTCTGAAAAGCAAAAAAATGCTCACCACTATCCTTAGGCGTATAAAAAGGAATATTGCCTCCGTAGTAATTGGGATTATCCGTCTTAGGAGTCCCTCCACTCATAATATTTATAATTTTTGAAAAATCTTCTTTCTTCCACCCTTCCGGCACACCATCGACGACAGGTACATTTTCATAGCCGGGAAAATGCAATTTCACGAACCATTCCTTATACAAGCGCTGAGCCGCTTCTTCCAGGAGTTTTATTTGCTTCTGATTATTTGCGATGAGGTCGTCGTAGGCGGAAAGGATGTCCACAACTTTAGACATCCGCTTTTTATCTGTAATTAAAATAGGAAAATCTCTTAATTTTCTTAAAGATAAAAACTGTTGGCTAGACCCATTCATAGTGCTAATCATCATTGATTTTGCATATGGAGATTGCAGGTAATAATAAAGCCATTTTCCCTTTAATGAATTACCTCCACATTTGAACAACGCTAAATTTTTAATAGCATAATTGGGAATATCTCTGACAAGTACAGATTCTCCAACAGTACCAATCATAGATAATAAAACATCCCACTGTTCAACACGACTTCTTATATTAATGGCATCATAATCATCTTCAGAAATGTTGTAGGCTTCACTTGCATCTATTTGACCGTTCTTGATATGTTTACCTGTTATCAGTTTATACCCCGATTCTATTGGTTCTGGTGTATCATGAGTTCCATCTCGAACAGAGTCACAATATTCTTCAGCTGTTATGTATGTACTTTTTAAAGCCATAGCCCCATTGCCTCCATATCTTTCACGATGGTATCCATGAGTTCATTGGATTCTGCCTGCAGTGTGAGGAGTTCTTGGTGAATTTCTTTCATGCGTGCCGTGAAGTCGACGCCGTCGTCTTCTTCCGGGGCTACGCCAACGTAGGCGCCGGGTGTGAGGGACCAGTTTTTTTCTTCGATTTCGTCGATGGTGGCTATTTTGCAAAGGCCCGGGATGTCGGCATAGACGCCGTCACCAAATTTGCTATAGAGCCAGTCTGCGTCTTTGGCTACGGTAAGGATGTCCGTAAGTTTTGCCAGTTTTTCATCAAATGCCGCCTCGACGTTCTTTTTCTCTTTTTTAGGCAAGTCTTTTACGGCTTCTTTCTTTTCTTCCTGCAGGGCCTTTTCCTGATCCAGCAAGTTCTGCACCTGTTCGGCAAAGGGATCATCACTGCCTAAGGCCGTATGGTATGCTGCCAGCAGATCCTGATATTTTTCTACTTCGCCGCGGTAGAGCCAAACGATAGCGTTCAGATTCTTCAGCTGCCATTCGGTCCATTCGTTGAGCGTGCGATCGACGACGGTATAGTAATTGCGGGCGTCGATGAACAGTACCTTATCCTGTAATTCGACGGCTTTGCCTTTATCGAAAAACCAGAGGGAGCAAGGCAAGGACTTGGTGTAGAAAAAGTTATTGCCCACGCTGACCATGACATCGACGTGGCCTGTCTTGATTAACTTTTCGCGGATATCGACATCCTTACTCTGGCTATCCGTAGCCGATGAGGCCATGACGAAGCCTGCCCGGCCCCGGTCATTGAGGTAGCTGTAAAAATAGGATATCCACAGGTAATTGGCATTGCTTACTTCTTTCTTTTTCTGGTTCACGCTGGGCATACCAAAAGGCAGGCGTCCGGCACTCTGGCACTCTTCTGCCCTGACCTTGTCTACGTTGAAGGGGGGATTAGCCATGACGTAGTCACACTGTCCTGCCAGGTGATGGGCGTCGTGATAGAAGGTATTGGCTTCATCGCCCGATTTGATAATTCCTGTCAATCCATGGACAGCCATATTCATGAGGCAGAGCTTGGCATTGTAGTCTACTTTTTCCTGACCATAAAAGGTCATGGTGCTGTTCGCATTCATGCCTGTTTGGTTGACAAAATCTCCGCTTTGGATAAACATACCGCCAGAACCGCAAGCGGGATCTCAACCCTGTCAGTCGTTGATACAATCCAACGATTACCAAAATTTTGCACACCCCCGTGTGCAAATGGCAAAACCTCCCTATTTATCAGGGTTTCTCCCATCATGACAAGTTGAATCAAATGCTGCTCAAACACGCAAGATGGTATCTTGGGTGTTTTTTCATTGCCTATTTCAGACAAAGGCGTGGTATGATATAAGAGATAAATAGACCTGTAGGGAGATACGGAATCATGGCAAAACGAGGCAAGAGCATCAATCTCTTTTTGATGGATGGAGAATCAAGCGGAAGGATGAAATGTACCCTCGCCAACTGGACGGGCGTGGCATATAAAATCCCAAGGACAAAACTGGATAACTGCAAAGAGCGTGACGACCTAAAACAGAGTGGCGTGTATTTTCTTTTTGGTAAATCCGATACCACCGGAAAAGGCGTCGTTTACATCGGTCAAGCCGGAGCAAGGAAAAACGGCGAGGGTATCTTGACGCGCCTTTTGGAACATCGTCGGAATCCTGAAAAGGATTACTGGATTGAAGCCATCGTGTTTACCACATCGAATAACTCCTTCGGACCGACCGAGATTAGCTATCTTGAAAATCGGTTCTGCAACCTTGCACTCAAGGCGAACCGCTATGAGGTCAAAAATGGGAACGACCCTACGCTGGATAACATCACGGAAGAAAAGGAATGTGAACTGGAAGAATTCATCGACTATGCCAAGGTCATCATGGGCGTTTTAGGCCATAAATTGTTTGAACCCGTGACGCTCTCCACCGAGGAAAAAACGGACTCCACGGATAACAAAAAAAATAGCCCCCTTCAGTTTTACCTAAAGAGGACAATCAAAAATGTTGGTCTAGTAGAAGCTAGAGGACGGCAAACGGCAGAAGGCTTTGTAGTCCTTGCGGGGAGCCATATTTCCAAGGAGGATGACCACACCATCTCCAAAACGCTAAAGGAAGAACGGAAAGCTGCTCCTCTTGATGCAAATGGAATTTTGACTGAGGACGTACTCTTTTCTAGCCCCTCCTACGCAGCGATGTTTGTCATTGGAAAGAGTGCCAATGGCCTTACAAGCTGGAAGGACGACAACGGGAATACCCTCAAGGATTTAGAGGCTAACGAATAAGTACAACAAAGCAAAATTCGTATGGTCTATTTGTTTTCGAATCTTTGCTTTAGTTTTGCATAATAGTTTTTCAGACTCTTATCTCCTTCATTATCGGGGAATAGGCAAAAGGGTAAGCTATCTGTTTTCTTATGTTTGATTACACAAGCACAGCATTTTCCATTGTTCGGACAAGTCTTTTTGGGACAAGCACATTCTTTAACATTTGGACAACTCACTTTACAAACCACCCCTTTGTATTATTTGCAAATTTTACCAGCGTGAGCATGACCGGTACTTCAACAAGAACACTATAATGGGCCCCTTGTCAAGACCACGTTCTAAAATTTTAAGAGTGGCAGTAAGCAGA
>NZ_JAQDBC010000059.1:0-6959 GCF_027681725.1 Caecibacter sp. AF58-12pH5A
GGCATTGCGGTTCCAGTGCGTATCCCCAATCATGATACGCACTGGAAGGGGACAGTGATTCATCTGCGCGTTCAGCAGATGAATCGAAAGGGGTGCATTAGAAACCAATCACACAACAAGTGTGCCCGCACTAGCACCGATAAAATCGGTGCTCCTTTTTCGTAATCAGCGGCGGTCCAGAGCTGCCCCCCTTGGGGGCGCAATGCCCCTGTGTGGGCATTGCGGTTCCAGTGCGTATCCCCGATCATGATACGCACTGGAAGGGGACAGTGACTTATCTGCGCGTTCAGCAGATGTATCGAAAGGGGTTCATTGGAAGAAAAAAAATATTCAAAATAAAATGAACCCCTTCAGACCTGAATGCTTCGCATCCGGCCCAGCTCCCTTACGGGGGCGCCCATTTAAACACCGAGAAACCGGTGCTTTTTTTCGTATTCACCGGGGCGAGTCCAATAAGCTGCCTGGTACTTCGTTATTCATTTTTTATTTTTATCAAATAATCGTTATGTTCAGCAATTTACTATACTATACCTAAACTGTGTTGTATAATATAGACAAATCCATACGTTCATATGTATAGATCGATTCTATTGACTTCAATAATTAAGCATGTATAAAGGGGGTTTTCTTATGAAAGATAATCGTATTGAACAGGTTATTGGCCGTGAAATTCTCGATTCCCGCGGTAATCCGACGGTTCAGGCTGATGTTATTTTGACAGATGGTACAGTTGGTCGTGGTTCTTCACCTAGCGGTGCGTCGACGGGTCAGTTTGAAGCTTTGGAATTACGCGATAAAGATACTGCCCGTTATGGTGGCAAAGGCGTCGTTCATGCTGTACATAACGTCAATACGACGCTGCGTGAAGCTGTAAAGGGTCTTTCTCCATACGATATTTTTGCTGTTGATCAGGCCATGCTGAAGGCTGACGGTACGAAAGATAAATCGAATCTCGGCGCTAATGCTATTTTGGCTGTTTCCTTGGCGGCTGCTGACGCAGCTGCAAAGTCGCTCGGCCAGCCGCTGTATCGTTTTATTGGCGGAATCAATGGCAATCAGCTGCCTGTACCGATGATGAATATTTTGAATGGCGGCGCCCATGCGTCTAATACAGTAGATGTACAGGAATTCATGATTATGCCTGCCGGTGCTACGTCTTTCCGTGAAGGGCTGCGTTGGTGCTCGGAAGTATATCATTCTCTGGCAGCTCTCTTAAAAATGCATGGCCTTACGACTTCCGTTGGCGATGAAGGCGGTTTTGCACCGAACCTTGCCAGTGATGAAGAAGCAATCCAATATATTATCCGTGCCATAGAAGCGGCCGGCTATCGTCCGGGAACAGATTTTGTCCTCGCCTTGGATGCTGCCGCCAGCGAATGGAAAGGGGCTAAGACAGGGGAATATGTTTTGCCTAAGAGTGGTCAGAAATACACGTCGGCAGAACTGATTGCTCATTGGAAGAAATTGGTCCAGGCGTATCCTATCTATTCTATTGAAGATGGCTTGGATGAAGAGGATTGGGAAGGCTGGGCACAGCTCACCAAGGAATTAGGTGATAAGGTACAGCTCGTCGGTGATGACCTCTTTGTTACTAATACGGAACGGCTGGCTAAAGGTATTGCCCAGGGCTGCGGCAACGCAATCCTCATTAAGCTGAACCAGATTGGCTCCCTCTCAGAAACACTGGAAGCTATCAAACTGGCTCATCGCAATGGCTATCGTACGATCATTTCCCATCGTTCCGGCGAAACGGAAGATTCCTTCATCGCTGATTTGGCTGTCGCTATTAATGCCGGCCAGATTAAATCGGGTGCGCCGAACCGCAGTGAACGTGTAGCAAAATACAACCGCTTGCTGCAAATTGAAGAAGGGTTGGGCGATGGTGCTATTTATCCGGGCTTCCTGACCTTTGCCCAGAAACATTGATCGCTGTTGTATAATAAATCCCTGCAGCTGCTACGGCAGAACTGCAGGGATTTTTGTTACGTCATACGCATATGGTCGTCCATACGTACCAGGTCGTTGCTTTCCTGTGGGTGTTCTTTCTTTTGATAGTAACGGGGCAGAATCGCAGTTACGGTTGTCCCCTCATGGAGTTTGCTTTCCAATTCCAGTCTGGCATTATTGCCCTTGGCAATATATTTGGCAATGGCCAGGCCGAGGCCGGAACCACCTGTATCTTTTGTACGTGACGAATCGACGCGATAAAAACGTTCGAATACGCGGGCTAATTCTTCTTCGGGAATGCCGATTCCTGTATCCCGCACTTTGAAACAGACCTCGTCTGCCGTCGCTTCACAGGACAGATAGATGGACCCGCCAGCAGGGGTATACTTTAGGGCGTTGTCAATAAAGATACGCAGCATTTGCTTAATACTACCTTCTTCTGCATAGATGGATACAGCGTCATTACGCTGTATCACTATTTTTCGTCCGTCAGCAATGAGTAAAACACCTGTATAGACTTCTTCCAGTATATTGGCTGAATTGAGCTCGGCAAAATGTTCTTCCAGCGTACCTGTGGACGAACGGGCGAAGAAGAGCAAGCGTTCAATGAGCTGCTGCATGTAATCCGTTTCTGATTTTATGGCACTAATGCTTTCGTCTAAGACTTCCGGGTTGTTCTTTCCCCAACAGTCGAGGAGATTGATGTAACCGCTGATGACTGTAAGAGGGGTGCGCAGTTCGTGTGACGCATTACTGATAAATTGCTGTTGCTGCTTATAGCCATATTCAATGCGATCCAGAGCCTGGTTGATGGACTGGCTCAGATTCTGAATTTCTTTATTTTTTTTTGCCGCTTCCGGAATGATAATACGCTGGTTCAGCTTGTTTACTTCAATCCCCTTTAATGTCTCATTAATAAGCGATAGAGGTGCCAATGATTTACGTGTAAGGTACATACCGGAAATGACCGTTAAAATCAGGCTGAGAAGTACAGACGCTACCAGTTGTTTGGAAAGCAGGGAAATGAAGGTGTTTTCCTTATCGGGAACACGGGAAAAGCGAAGATAATAGGTCTTATTATCCCGGCTTTTCCATTTTTTATAGTATACGAACATGCCAGTTTCGCTGCCCGTTATAGTTTCCGGCAGAGAAATCGCATTGTCGCTGCGGATGGCATCGTCGATATAACGATCACTGAGGTTTTTGATGGAGTGGGCCGGACCATTATCGAGAAGCAGTCTGCCGGCGGCATCGTATACTTGTAAATTGACGAAGGGCTGCAGATTCGAACGCGTAAAGACAGCGGAATCGATACTTCCCGAAGCATTCAGATACTCTAAGGTCGAATCGGCACTGCTATAGAGGTCCTGCTCTATAGAACGCTCCATAATATAATGCACACTGGTTACAGTAATCAGTGAGACGATCAATAAGATGATAAAGACAATAAAGGAATAGAGCAGTACCATTTTAGCAAAGAGGGGCAGTGTCAGAAGAGAAATCTGTTTTATTTTGTTTTTAATCTTTTGCCGCATAGCCTACCCCGCGTATGGTATAAATATATTTTTTTTTCTGTGTCTGGCCGATTTTGCCGCGAATATAGCGGATGTATACATCGACGACGTTCGTATCTCCGGCATAATCGTAGCCCCACACTTCTTCCAAAATCCGTTCCCGCGTGAGGACGATATTTTTATTCCGGATGAGATACGTTAGAAGTTCGAATTCTTTTTTTGTCAGCATCAGTTTTTTTCCGTTTACGACAACTTCATGACGGTCAATATACAAAGTCATATCCTTGAGCTGTAACGTGTCTTCCGAAGCTTCTCCTGTATTGTGATCCCGCAGAAGAACGCGGATACGGGCTAATAGCTCCCGGCTATTGAAGGGTTTGGTAAGATAATCATTGGCGCCCATATCCAGGCCTTTTACCTTTGTTTCTACGTCATCCTTGGCAGATAAAAACATGATGGGCACATTAGAAAATCTTCGCGTTTGCTGACAAAGTGAGAGTCCATCTGTATCGGGCAACATAATATCCAAAAGGATTAAATCAAAGTGTTCCTGGCCAATCCGGTCCATGGCAGCCGTGCCATTATATTCTTTGGTACATTCATAGCCGGCATGCTCTAATTCCATTTCCAGGAAACGGGCAATTTGTTTCTCATCTTCTACAATTAAGATATGAGATTTACGATTCATAGTAGTTAGACCTCCCGTAACGGTAGAAAGCAAAATGAGTCTTACTTCCTAACACTATATGTATTATACATTATATATATGATTTTTTGTATATCCAGACTCTCTTATTTTCTGCCGGGGACGGGTGTGTCCATATAAAATTCGCATATGACAAACAATTGTATAGCTAGAGAAAACATAAGATTAAAATTAATCTAATTTTAATCTTGGCTTATTTACTTTTAATGAAAACCTGATATCATAGTATATGTAGAATGATTCTACGAAATGTTAAAGATATAAGTTGTTCATATACCCCTCGAACACCCCTATCTTATATCTTTGACCATAGGGTATCGTCTTCCCCCGATGATACTTTGCGAAAAGAACCGACTCCCCTCGTCGGTTCTTTTTTTGTAAGAAAGGGCGTAAAACTGCACTATCAGAGTGTTGATTGACATTTTAAATGTTTCGTGTAATAATGATGAAGACAAGGGGAAATTAATTCTCCATGGACTTTATTGGAGGTGAAAAACATGCACGTAATTTCCGATGAATGCGTAAAATGCGGTTCCTGCGCTGGCACTTGCCCGACAGGCGCTATTGAAGAAGGCGAAACGAAGTACGTTGTTACTGACGCCTGCATCGACTGCGGTTCTTGCGAATCCGTATGTCCGACTGGTGCCATTTCCGCTGAATAAGCATAATGGTCACGTACAAAAAGGGAGACATTTTGGTGTCTCCTTTTTTTGTTGTGGAATTTGAATTTATCCCTTTTCTATGATAGGATAAAGGCGTTACCATTACTGGTACGTGAACGGGTGCGCAAGTTGTTTCGTATGTGTGAACAGGATTGAGGAGGTATTTGTGCAGGTTTTAGGTATAGCCTTGTTGATTACGCTGCTGGATCAGGGGAGTAAGTTTCTGATACGGCAATATATGTTGCTCCATGAGTCTATTCCGGTTTTGCCAGGATTTTTTCATATCACATATATCCTGAATAAAGGGGCTGCCTTTGGCATCCTGGAAAACCAGCGCTGGATTTTCCTGGCTATTGCAGCATTATTATTTGGGACTTGTTTTTTCTTTCGCCATAAACTGCCCCGGAGCCTGGTGGCCCAGGCTGGAATCGGACTGCTCCTGGGCGGTGCCCTGGGGAATGCCCTGGATCGGTTTTGGCGCGGTGCCGTAACGGATTTCTTTGATTTCCGTATTTGGCCCGTTTTTAATATTGCAGATATTGGTATCGTAACAGGCGTTGCCCTCTTGTTATGGTATTGCTGGACACATAATTCGGATGAGCGGAGGTAGTATGGAAACACGTCTGTTAGAAGCGGAAGCATCGGATACGGGTAAACGGTTTGATGCATATTTGGCGCAGGAGCTGGAGTTATCCCGGGCCTTTGCCAAACAGTTAATTGAAGAAGCAAACGCTGTGGTGAATGAACGGCCTGTGAAACCCAATTATCGTCTGAAGGAAGGCGACCAGATTCGCGCAGAACTGACGGCTCAGGAAGAATTGCGCGCCGTGCCTGAAGACATTCCTTTGGATATTTTATATGAAGATAAAGACATTATCGTCATCAATAAACCGCGGGGCATGGTAGTGCATCCGGCACCGGGAAATCCTGATGGCACACTGGTCAATGCTCTTCTTTACCATTGCCGCGGTGAGTTATCCGGCATAAACGGTGTTATCCGGCCGGGGATTGTACACCGCCTGGATAAAGATACGTCCGGCGTCATGGTAGCTGCAAAGACCGATGAAGCCCATCATGGTCTGGCAGCGCAGATCAAAGCCCATACAGCGCACCGGACGTACTGGGCGTTAGTACACGGTAATATCGTTGAAGACCGGGGCATCGTCGATGCGCCGTTAGGACGCCATCCGAAGGATCGTATCAAGATGGCTGTCGTCGCTAAAGGTGGCCGGGAAGCAGTAACGCATTTTCACGTCTTGAAGCGCTACGGCGACCTGACCTGGGTAGAATGTAAGCTGGAAACAGGCCGTACGCACCAAATACGCGTTCATATGGCTTACATTCAGCATCCGGTCGTGAACGACCCCCTCTATGGCTATAAGAAGGACCATTTCCCCATCGAAGGGCAAGCCCTCCATTCCCATAGCCTGGATTTGGTTCATCCTGTGACGGGCGAAAATATGCATTTTGAAGCACCGGCACCGGCTGATTTTTTGGCTTGCCTCGAACGGGCGGCCCAGAGAAAATGAGGTAACGTGTCATGTGGAAAATAAAAACCATCTTAATGGATGACAAGGCCATGAGCCGTGCCATCAGACGGATTGCCCATGAAATTATTGAACGGAATAAGGGACTCGATAATACAGTCCTCGTCGGTATCCACACGCGGGGCGTGCCCCTGGCAAAACGGTTGGCTGCAGAGCTGGCCGCCATTGAAAGCACGCCTGTGCCAGTCTATGATCTGGATATTTCGGCCTATCGTGATGATCAGCGCCAAAACAGTATTAATACGATTACGAGCGGCCAGCATCGTTTTTCTGCTGATGGCAAGACAGTCATTCTCGTAGATGATGTCTTGTTTACCGGCCGGACCGTACGGGCAGCCTTAAATGCCATTATGGAACTGGGCCGGCCACACTATATCAAATTGGCCGTATTGGTAGACCGGGGACATCGGGAATTACCGATCCGGGCCGATTATGTAGGTAAAAATGTACCGACCTCACGGGCCGAGGATATTTCCGTGCAGCTGCAGGAAGTAGATGGCTGCAGTCAGGTCGTTTTACGTCAGAAAGGGGCTGTGAAATAACGCCCCTATAAAAACGAATGAGGATCACTGGCTCGAAAGAG